>JAFEBC010000026.1 GCA_018266095.1 Deltaproteobacteria bacterium | reverse complement strand
GTGGTGTCCATCCCGTCGGACTCGGCCACCTCGGTCTTCGTGCTCACCAACAACGGGCACGTCTGGGCCTCGTCCAACAACGGCGCCTCGTTCCTCGACGTCACGCCAGGCACGGCGTGCAACTCGATGGCGGCGGGCTCCGGGAAGGTCGTGATGTGCGGGACCAACTCGGGCGCGCTGCGCTCGTCGGACGGCGGCGGAAGCTGGGTGTCTGCGGGCATCGGCCTTCCCAACGCGTTCGGCGTGATGGTCATCGATCCGTCGCAGCCGCTCAACGTGTTCCTGGGCAGCTACACCGCGGGGATCTTCCGCACGACCACGGGCGGCCTGTAGCGCACCGGTTCAGCCTCAAGCCGCGCCCGCCACCTCGGCGGGAGCGTGCGCCTTGGCGCCCAGCACCTCGCGCATGCGCGGCACATCGAGCTCGCCCTCCCACCTGGCCACGACCACCGTGGCCACGCCGTTGCCGATGAGGTTCGTGATCGCGCGCGCCTCGGACATGAAGCGGTCGATGCCGATGAGCAGCGTGAGGCCGGCCACGGGGATGGACCCGACCGACGACAGCGTGGCCGCGAGCGTGATGAACCCGCTGCCGGTCACCGCCGCCGCGCCCTTGGAGGTGAGCAGGAGCACCGCCAGGATCTGGAGCTCCTGCGCGAGCGTCACGTGCGTGCCCGTGGCCTGCGCGATGAAGAGCGTGGCCAGCGTGAGGTAGATGGACGTGCCGTCGAGGTTGAACGAGTAGCCCATCGGGACCACCAGGCCCACGACGCCCTTGCCGCAGCCGAGCTGCTCCAGCTTCTTCATCATCGGCGGCAGCGCGCTCTCCGATGAGCTGGTGCCGAGCACGATGAAGATCTCCTCGCGGATGTAGAGCAGGAACGGAACGAGCCCCGCGCCCGTCCAGCGCAAGACGAGGCCGAGCACGATCACGACGAAGAGGACGCTGGTCAGATAGAAGCAGGCCATCAGCTTGCCGAGCGACAAGAGCGTGCCCACGCCGTACTTGCCCACCGTGAAGGCCATCGCGCCGAACGCGCCCAGCGGCGCCACCTTCATCACCAGGCCCACGATCTTGAACAGGACGTCCCCCGCCGACTCGAGCCAGTGCAGCATCGGCGCGCCCTTCTCCGGCAGGTGCGCGAGCGCGAGCCCGAACAGGAGCGCGAAGAACAGCACTTGCAGGATGTCCCCCTTGGCGAACGCGTCCACCACGTCCCGCGGGATCACGTTCATCGCGAACTCGAGCCCGCTCAACGCCTTCCCCTGCGCCGCGTAGCTCTCGATCGCCTTCATGTCGAGCTTGCTCGCGTCCACGTTCATCCCCGCGCCCGGCTGCACGAAGCGGCCCACGAGCAGCCCGATGACGAGCGCCAGCGTGGTCATCAGCTCGAACCACACCAGCGCCTTGACCCCCACGCGCCCGACCTTCTTGAGGTCGCCCATCTTGGCGATGCCCGTCACCACCGTGCAGAACACGATGGGCGCGATGAGCATCTTCACGCACTTGATGAAGGCCTCGCCCAGCGGCTTGAGCGTGGCGCCGAACTCGGGCGCCAGCACGCCGACGAGCACACCGACGATCACCGCGATCAGCACTTGGACGTAGAGACCGGGAGCGCGGAATTTCATCGCGGTACAATGGCGCATACGCGATTCGATCGGAAGCAGCGCGGCAACCGCGTAGGTCCTTCAGCCGGCCTCCCCCCGCTGCGCCCGGGCGAACCAAGGGAACGCCTGCCGTGCCTGTCCGCGCAGGCAGAGCGGGCACGGGGCGCAGGGAGGGAACGCGCGGAGTTGAGGCTCGGCACATCAAGGCGTTGAGCGGAGCTGTAGCAGTCGCGGATGCGACTGCCGGTCGTGCCGAAAGCCTCCTCGGAGCGCGACCCTCCCTGCGGCCCGGGACCGCGGAGTTCCCAAACGGATGGATCTTGCGCGGCGGGCGGCTCCCTGCTCTGTTCGCCTGGGCACATGCATCTCTCCACCACACTCTTCGGCGAGTCGTTCACCTTCCCGTCGCTCAAGGACGTCCTCGCGCGCGCCAATGAGCCGCGCAGCGGCGACGAGCAGGCCGGCCTCGCGCCGCGCTCGATGCGCGAGATGGCGGCCGCCAAGTGGGTGCTGGCGAACGTCACCTTGAAGGAGCTGCGCGAGAACCCGAGCGTCCCCTACGAGGACGACGAGGTCACGCGCATCACCGAAGACTTCCTCGACCAAGCCGCGTACCAACAGATCTGCGGCTGGACCGTGGCGGAGCTGCGCGAGTGGATCCTCGACGCCGAGACGAGCGGCGAGCAGATCGGCGCCATCAGCAAGGGCCTCACCGGCGAGATGGCAGCGGCGGTGGCCAAGCTGATGAGCAACATGGATCTCATCGTCGGCGCGAAGAAGATCCGCGTGGTGGTGCGCTGCAACAACACGCTGGGTCTTCAGGGCCGCATCTCCAGCCGCCTGCAGCCGAACCATCCGCTCGACGACGTGAAGGGCGTGCTCGCCGCGGTGAAGGACGGGCTCTCGTTCGGCAACGGCGACGCGGTCATCGGCGTGAACCCGAGCACGGGCTCGATCCAGAACACGGTGGACATCCTGAAGGGCGTGAAGGACTTCATGCGCGCCTTCCGCGTGCCGACGCAGAACTGCGTGCTCTCGCACCTGACCGTGCAGATGGCGGCCATCCAGCGCGGGGCGCCGCTCGATCTGATGTTCCAGTCGATCGCGGGCTCAGAGGGCGCGAACCGCAACTTCGGCGTCAGCGTGAAGCTGCTCGACGAGGCCTGGGACATGACCAAGCGCGAGGGCACGGCGCAGGGTCCGAACGTGATGTACTTCGAGACGGGCCAGGGCACGGCGCTCTCGGCCAACGCGCACCACGGGACCGATCAGCTCACCATGGAGGCGCGCGCGCACTGCCTCGCGCGGCGGTACGCGCCGTTCCTGCTCAACAGCGTGGTCGGCTTCATCGGGCCCGAGTATCTGCGCGACGCGAAGGAGATCACGCGCGCGGGCCTCGAGGACCACTTCGTGGGCAAGCTCTTGGGCATCCCGATGGGCTGCGACGCCTGTTACACGAACCATGCGGTGGCCGACCAGAACGACCAGGAGAATCTGGAGGTGCTCCTGGCGACGGCGGGCGTGAACTACCTCATGGGCATCCCCATGGGCGACGACGTGATGCTGAACTACCAGACCACGTCGTTCCACAACAACGCGGCCGTGCGCGAGCTGTTGGCGCTGCGACCGGCGCCCGAGTTCGAGGCGTGGATGGAGGACTTCGGCCTCTGGCGCGGCGGGCGGCTCACCAAGCGCGCGGGCGACGCGAGCGTGTTCGCGACCACGCGGAGGGACATCGCATGAGCACGAGCGCGGGCGGCGAGGAGGCGCGGGCATGAGCGAGATCGATCGCAAGGCCGTCGAGGCCGCGGTGCGCGCGTCGCTGGCCGAGCTGCTCCAGGCGCAGGAGCGGGCGGAGGCGGTGCCGAAGGCGTTCGAGGGCGACCTGATGTCGCAGCGCGCGCGGTGCGATGACGGGACGTGCCGGCCGCGCTCGATGCCGCACGTGCCGGTGTTCGACAAGAGTGAGCTCGCGCAGCTCAAGGCCGCCACGCCGGCGCGGCTCGCGCAGGGGCGCACCGGGACGCGCTATCTCACCGGCGTGTACGTGGGCCTGCGCGCGGAGCACGCGATCGCGCTCGACGCCGTGCACGGCGAGGTGCCGGACGACCTGCCGCAGAAGCTCGGGTGCATCTCGCTGCGCACGCGGTGCAAGTCGCGCGACGAGTATCTGCTGCACCCGGACGCGGGCCGGCGGCTCGATGACGAGAGCGCCAAGCGGCTCACGGCCGAGGGCACGCGCGGCGCCGACGTGCAGATCATCTGTGGCGATGGCCTGGCTGCGTGGGCCCTGATCGAGAACGGCCCTGCGCTGCTCCCGGCGCTGACCAACGCGCTCACGGCCGCGCGCTTCAAGCTCGGCAAGCCGCTCTTCGTGAAGTTCGCGCGCGTGGGCGTCCAGGACGAGATCGGCGTCGCGCTGCAGTCCAAGTGCACCGTCATCCTCGTCGGCGAGCGGCCCGGCCTGGGCACCGGCGATTCGCTCTCGATCTACACCGCGTTCAATCCCCGCATGGGCCAGGACAACGCCGAGAAGGACTGCATCTCCAACATCCGCCCGCTGGGCCTCAAGCCCGCAGAGGCCGCGCGCGAGTGCACGCAGCTCTTGCAGCGCACGTTCGCGGCGGGCGGCGGCGGCGTGAAGCTGACGCAGAGCGGGACGTGACGTGACGCGCGGCTTCGTCATCGCTTGCGTCTCCGCGAAGTTCGCGCTGGCCGCGGAGCTCAGCGCCCCGGGAGCTCGCTGATGTCCCTGGGCCTGCGCATCGAGACGGCCCCCGCGGGCCTCGTGCCGCTCCCGGCGCGCCTCCACGCGTGCCGGCAGATCGACCGCGTGGACCCGCAGCTCGCGCAGGCGTTCAAGCTCACGCTCCCGCAGCACACCGCGCTCGGCCTCGTCACCTGCGACCAGGACGACGCGCTCTACGTCGCGCTCGACCACGCCACCAAGGCCGCCGAGGTCGAGGTCGTGTTCGCGAAGTCCTTCTACGCCGGCAGCAAGCACGCGAGCGGCCCGTTCTCCGGCGAGGCGCTCGGCCTGCTCGGCGCGGACCACCCGGACCACATCGCCGAAGCCCTCTGGGCCCTGCGCGACGGGCTCACGAGCGGCATCCACTTCCACACCTTCGCCGGCGAGAACCAGCCCGCGTTCTTCGCCCACGTCATCAGCGAGACCGGCCGCTGGCTCTCGTCGCAGGCCGGCCTGCCCGCGGGCGCGCCCCTGGCCTACCTCATCGCACCGCCGATGGAGTCCTTGGTGGGCCTCGACGCCGCCCTCAAGGCCGCCCGCGTGACCTTGGTGAAGCACTTCCCGCCCCCGAGCGAGACCAACTTTGGCGGCGGCTACCTCGCGGGCGACCTCGCCGAGGTGGAGGCCGCGGCCGTCGCATTCGTCGAGGCCATCCGCGCGCTGACGCAGAGCCCGCTCGGTGCCCTGCGCCGCCCCGAGCGCTTCCGGCGCTAGCAGGCGCTCTAAGTCGAACTCGCCTGCGCTTGCGCCAGCTCCCGCGCGCGCAGGTCGTGGTGCTGGCCCTCCGTGATCGCGATCTCGCCCGTCTCCAGGAGCGACTTGAGGTTCGACAACACGCGCGGCCACCCGCCCGACACCGCGGTGATGAGCTTCGACTCCGCCCGCTCGATCTCGTGCGTGACCGTCAGCTTCACGGCGCTCCCCACCGGCTCGAGCAGCATCGTGCAGCGGCTCTGGCCCTCCGCCTTGAGCTCGGCCTTCCACTCGTTCTGCCAGCGGATGACCAGCCTGCGCGGCGGGTCGCTCTCGACGATCTCGCCCGAGTCCGTGAGCGTGCCATCCCTGCCCACGAGCTTCCACTGCGCGCCCTGGGTCCACGCGCTCTGCGCAGAGGTGCCGAACCAGTAGCGGCTGGTGAACTCCGCGTCCGTCAGCGCCGCCCAGAGCTTCTCGGGCGTGGTGCGGATGAAGGTCACGTACACGAAGCTGCTGCGTCCGTTCGCGCTCATGTCTTGCTCCTGCGTTTGGGGTCAGTGCTGCCCTCTTCGAGGCTCCGCTTGAGCTCGCCCAGGGCCTGTAGCCGCAGCCGCTCGAACTTGCTGATCCAGCGGTCGTAGATCTCTTGCAGCGGCACCGGATTGAGGAAGTGCAGCTTCTCCCGCCCGCGCCACTGCACGGCCACGAGGTTCGCCGCCTCGAGCACGGCGAGGTGCTGCGTCACTCCCTGCCGCGTCATGTCCAGATAGCGGCAGAGCTCACTGAGCGTCTGCCCGTCGTTCGCGTGCAGCCGGTCCATCAGCTTGCGCCGCCCGGGGTCAGACAGGGCCTTGAAGAGGAGATCGGCGTCGCTCACAGAACGGATGATATGCAAGTAACTACTTGCATGTCAAGCGTTGGATCAATCCAGCTCGGTGCCCGCCCGATCCCGCAAGGCAGCGACATCAAAGGCAGAGGTCTGGCCAGAACCGAACCACCTCTGCGGTTCGGCGCCTCCGCGGTGAATCATCGCCCGAGCGCAAGCCGAGCGAAGGACCGCCCTCGTACGAGCGCGGCTAGACGTCGACCTCCTTCACTTCACCCGCGCGGTCCATGATGAACCGGAAGCGCGCGCTGACGTCCTTGCCCATGAGGTCGTTGATCACGCGGTCCGTCTCGAGCCGCAGGTCCTCCGGGATCACGACCTTCAGGCTCTGGCGCTTCTTGGGATCCAGCGTGGTCTTCTTCAGATCCTCGGCCGGCATCTCGCCCAGGCCCTTGAAGCGCATGATGTTCGGCTTGGAGTTGCTCTTCGCCTTCTCCGCGAGGATGCGCTCCTTGTCCTTGTCGTCCAGCGCCCAGTACGTCTCCTTGCCGATCTCGATGCGATACAGCGGCGGCTGCGCCAGGAACACGCGCCCGCCCTCGATGAGCGGCCGCAAGTGCCGGTATAAGAACGTGAGCAGGAGCGTGGCGATGTGGTGCCCGTCGGAGTCGGCGTCCATCAAGAGGAACACGCGGCCGTAGCGCAGGCGCGTGATGTCGAAGTCGGCCCCGATGCCGCAGCCGAGCGCGCTGACGATGTCCTGCAATTCCTTGTTGTTCGCCACCTTGTCGCTCGAGGCCTGCTCGGCGTTGAGCACCTTGCCGCGCAGCGGGAGGATGGCCTGCGTGCGCCGGTCGCGGCCCTGCTTGGCCGAGCCGCCTGCGGAGTCGCCCTCGACGATGAACAGCTCGCTCTCCATCGGGTCCGTCGACGCGCAGTCGGCCAGCTTGCCCGGCAAGTTGAGCTTGTGGCTCACCGCCGTCTTGCGCGACACGGCCTGCGACGCCGCGCGCGACGCCTCACGCGCCCGCGCCGCCAGCACGATGCGCGCGATGACCGCCTCGGCCACCGACTTGTTCTCGTTGAGCCACTTCTCCAGCGCCGGCCGCACCACGCCGTCCACCTGGCCCGCCGTCTCCTGGTTGTTCAGGCGACCCTTGGTCTGGCCCTGGAACTGCGGCTCGACCACGTAGCAGGAGAGGATGGCGACCATGCCCTCGCGGATGTCCTCGGCCGCGAGCGTGACGCCCTTGGGCGTGAGGTTGTGCGTCTCGAGGTAGTTGCGCACCGCCTTGGCGAGGCCCGACTTGAGCCCGGCCTCGTGCGTGCCGCCGAGCGACGTGGGGATGCCGTTGACGTAGCTCTTGATCACCTCGTCGGTCGACTCCGTCCAGCAGAGCGCGACCTCCAGGCGCACCTCGCCCTCGGAGGACTTGTAGAACGCCGCGCCCGAGGCCATCTCGACCTTCTCGGCCTTGGGCTGCGCGCCCGCGAAGAGATCGGCCTGGCCCTCGCCGTCCAGCAGTTGCGGCATGTCCTCGGACTGCGCCGCGTGGCCACCCGCGCCAGGACCGCCCTGCCCGGCGGCATCACCGTGGGCGCCCGCGTGCGCCATGCCCGCGATCGAGCCCGCGCGCGCGACGCCCTCGATGGGCTTCTGCAGCACCTTCGCCGCCGGCACCGTGGGCTTGCCGCGCTCGGCGACCACCTTGCCGAGGTACTCCGCGATACCGCCGTCGTGCTTGAAGAGCTCCTCGACCGCTGGCGACTGCGTCTCGTCGCGCCAGAGCACCTCCATGCCGCGGTGCAGGTAGCTCTTGGCCTCCAGCCGCTCGCGGATCTCCTTGGCGTTGAACTTCTGCTTCTCACCGAAGATCTCCGCGTCCGGCGTGAACGTCGTCGACGTGCCCGTGCCCCGCGCGTTGCCCTCCTGCTTGAGCTTGCTCGTCGGCAGGCCGCGCGCGTACGTCTGGATGTGGTGCTTGCCGTCGCGCTTCACGCGCACCGTCAGGCTCGACGCGAGCGCGTTCACCACCGAGCTGCCCACGCCGTGCAGACCGCCCGAGTGGATGTAGTTGCCCTGCTCGAACTTTCCGCCCGAGTGCAGCGTGGTGAGGATCACCTCCAGCGCCGACTTCTTGTACTTCGGCATGATGTCGACGGGGATGCCGCGGCCGTCGTCGGTCACCGTCACGCTCTTGCCGTCGCGGTGCAGCGTGACCTCGATGCGCGTGGCGTACTTGTTGATGACCTCGTCGACGGAGTTGTCGAGGATCTCCCACAAGAGGTGGTGGTAGCCGGTCGAATCCGTGCCGCCGATGTACATGGCCGGCCGCTTGCGCACCGGCTCGAGGCCTTCCAGGACCTGGATGTCGCTCGCGTTGTAGGTCGTCTTCTTGGTCATGATGTCCCTCGCCTACTTCGTGAACAGCGGCTGCGGCAGCGGCACGAACACGATCGGGCTCGGCGGCGCCGCCACCGTGTCCTTGCGCACCAGCTCGCGACCCTTGCCGCCGCGCGCGACCACCTCGCCGCGCCGCAGCTCGATCGACACCTTCTTGCCCTTGGCCGACTCCAGCGCGATCTCCTGCGAATCGCCGCGCTTCTCGTCAGCCACCTTGAAGACGATGACCGCGTCGTCGTCGTCGAGCTTGATCACGGTGACGCCCTTGCCCGCGCCCGAGAGCTCGTTCACTTCCTTGGCCTCGCAGACGATGGCGTGGCCCTTCTGCGACACGACGCCCAAGAGCTGCTCCTCGGTCACCGGCGACAGGCCGACGATCTCGTCGCCCTCCGGCGGCCGCGCGTACAGGCGTCCCGCGCGCGTCGAGACCTCCGTGTGCGCCGCCAGCGCGAAGCGCAGGCCGAAGCCCTTCTTGG
Organism: Deltaproteobacteria bacterium; assembly: GCA_018266095.1. GTDB lineage: Bacteria > Myxococcota > Myxococcia > Myxococcales > 40CM-4-68-19 > CAIWCD01. Next base: position 10,165 of record JAFEBC010000026.1, on the reverse strand, counting down.
ACACCGCCATCAGCTTCTCGGGCCGCGCGAGCCGCGCGTCGAGCGACAGCGCGTAGACCACCCGCTCTCCGTCGTCGAACTTGAACAGCTTCTGCACCGGGTCGCCGTAGCCCGTCGAGGGCGGCACGTCGTTGAAGCGCGTGACGTACGCCGCGCCGCGATTGCTGAAGAGCACCAGGTTCGCCTTGAGCGAGCCCGCCAGCACGAACGACACCGCGTCGCCCTCGCGCACGCGCGACTGCGCCGGGTCCTTCACCTCGCGCACGCGCTTGATCCAGCCGTCCTTGGTCAGCACCACGTGCGCGTCCTCGTCGACGATGAACGCGTCCTCCGAGTACTCGACCTCGTCCCCGCCGCCGCCGATCTTGGTGCGCCGCTTGTTGGCCTTGTCGCCCTCCAGGCCCTTGGCGATCTCGGCGAGCTCGCTGCGCACCAGGTTCCAGCGCAGCTTCTCGCTCTTGAGCAGCTTCTCGAGCTTGGCCTGCTGCTCGCGCTTCTCCTCGGCCTCCTTGGTGATGACCAGGATCTCGAGCCGCGCCAGGCGGTACACCTTCATCTCGAGGATGGCCTCGACCTGCTCGGCGTCCAGCTCAAAGCGCTTGATCAGCTTCTGCGCCGCGTCCGCCTTGCCGTCGCTCTTGCGGATGATCTTGAGCATCTCATCGAGCGCGTCGTAGACCTTCTCGAAGCCCGCCAGCACGTGCAGGCGCGCCTTGATGCCCGCCAGATCGTGCGTGAGCCGCCGCGTGACCACCTCGAAGCGGAAGTCGAGGAAGTGCCGCAGCATCGACTTGAGATCGAGCCGCTGCGGCGTGCCCACCTCGGGCACCTCCGTGGGCACGAGGCAGGTCATGTTCACCGCGAACGTCGTCTGCAGCGCGGTGTGCTTGAAGAGGTACGCCATCACGAGTTCGGGGCTCGACTCGCGCTTGAGCTCCAGCACGATGCGCACGTCGGTCGTGCTCTCGTCGCGCACGTCGGTGAGGTGCGTGAGCTTCCGCTCCGCCACGAGCTCGCCGATCTTGGAGACCAGGTTGCCCTTGTTCACCGCGTACGGGATCGACGTGACCACGATCTGCTGCATCCCGCGCGGCAGCTCCTCGACCTTCCACTCGGCGCGCACGCGCACCGAGCCCTGGCCCGTCTCGTAGATCTCGCGCAGCTCGGCCTTGCTGTTGAGCACCTGACCGTACGTGGGGAAGTCCGGCCCCTTCACGTGCTTGAGCAGGTCCTTCGTCTCCAGCGCCGGCTCCTCGACGAGCGCGTCGCAGGCCGCGAGCAATTCGCCCAGGTTGTGCGGCGGGATGTTCGTCGCCATGCCGACGGCGATGCCGGTGGTGCCGTTCGCGAGGAGCTGCGGAATCTTGGCCGGGATGACGATCGGCTCGGTGCGCGTGCTGTCGTAGGTGGGCCGGAAGTCGACCGTCTGCGAGCCCAGCTCATCGAGCAGCGTGCCCGCGAGCGGCTGCAGGCGGCACTCGGTGTAACGATAGGCGGCGGCCGCGTCGCCATCGAGCGAGCCGAAGTTTCCGTGCCCGTCGATGAGCGGGTAGCGCAGCGAGAAGTCCTGCGCCATGCGCACGAGCGCGTCGTAGATGGCCGAGTCGCCGTGCGGGTGGTAGCGGCCCATGATGTGGCCGACGACCTGCGCGCACTTCTGGTACTTGGCGTCGTTGGAGAGGTTCAGGTCGTTCCACATCCCGAAGAGGATGCGGCGCTGCACGGGCTTCAAGCCGTCGCGCACGTCGGGCAAGGCGCGGCTGGTGATGACGGAGAGCGCGTAGTTCAGGTAGCGGGTGCGCGCCTCTTCGTGGAGCGCCGCGCCGCCCGGGGGAACGCCGCCGCCCGAGCCGGAGCCCGCGGGAGCACCGCCGCCGCCGCCGCCTGCGCCGCCCTGGCCCGCGGACGAGCCGTGGCCGCCGTGACCGCTGTCGCCACCCGAGCCGTGACCGCCGCCCGAGCCATGACCGCCGCCGGAACCGTGACCACCGCCCGCTCCGCCCGGAGGCGCGCCTGCGCCCTCACCACGTGCCTGCCGAACCGCGTCTGTCTGTCGTGACGCCATCGTCGTGCCGTCCCTCGCCTGGCCGGCGAACGCGAACAGATCGCCGGCCGGCTCGCTCTTGAGCCCTGACTTCATCGCTGCGTCCGCGCGGCCGCTCTGTAACGCACCTACCGCGTGCGCGCTTGAGCTTTGTTGTTCGAGGTTCACGCCCGAACGTATGCCACGGGGGTCTGACATTCCCTCGTTCGCGCCGCTGCCCGATCGCGCTGGACCGCGCTGGGCTTGATCGAGCGCGCCATCCGCGATCCCTGCGACCTCGGCGAGGATCTCGGCCTCGACCGCCGCCGCGACTTCAGCTTCGACGGCCGCCGCGACCTTCCGTTCAGACTCAGTCTTCGCGCGCGCCGGAGGCGGCTTCGACGCAAAGATGCTCATCTGTTCAGTCATGCAGCGGAAGATCGCTCAAGTCGGATCTGGTGTCGATCCCCTTGTTTTGCGGCCGCGGTCCCGGTGCGAGCGCTACGTCTCAGTCACATTCGTGCCCGCGCTTGGTCCAACTCTCCGACGGGCGGCCTTCGCCGCCGGGGAGGAGCCATGCGCTTCATCGTGATTCTGGGTTCGCTGCTCTGCGCCGCTTCGTCTGCGCGCGCTGCCACGGTCGCCTTGAACTCGTTCCCTGCAGGCGCCGACCTGGTCGTCGACGGTGCGCCTGCTGGAACCACGCCCAAGGAGGTCCAGCTCCCGCCAGGCAGGCACACGGTGGTGTTCTCGGTCGCCGCGTCTGGATGGACGAGCGTCACGCGCACGATCACGCTCGTCAAGGGCGAGCACGCGAGCCTCGAGGTCGCGCTGCTGCCGGAGCTGACGCAAGGGCCGCGAGGTCTGCCTGGCAAGGACGGCGCGCAGGGCCCGCGAGGCGCTCCAGGCAGGGACGGTCCCCAGGGTCCGCAAGGCCCCGCGGGCGCGATTGGCCTCTTCTGGGGGAACGGCTACCTGCCGATCCCCATCTTCGATGCCAACCCGGACGTCTCGGACAACAACTTCTTCTGGCTGTCCGATCTCGTGAGCGTGGGCATCGGCCACCAGGACGCAGCCGGCAACTGGTGGCGCGTGATGCATCCCGTGTCAGGCAGTTTGAGCCTCGTCGAGGCTCGTCATACCGAAGGTGCCCCCCTCTACTATGCGCGCCCCGACTGCGATGACGGCGGCGGGAAGTACGGCCCCTACCTCGACGCCACGCTCATGCCTGCCCGCAATCTCGTCACCTGGCTCAGCGACCCTTCGGGCCGTATGGCAGCGGCCCTCGAGCTTCCGACCGCGGGCGGGCACTTCGTCGCCCACGGAGCGCCGAAGCCGCTCTCGGTGGCTTCGATCTACTTCACGCGGCACCCGGCGCACTGCGCGAACACAGACCACCCCTTCACGCGCGACGTGTACTCCCTCGTCGAGCTCGACTACCTGGGTTCCAGCCCTCCACCCGAGCAGCCGACGCCGGGCATGGACCTGTCGACGGCCAGGCAGTAGGCCATCACGCCGGCACGCCGCGCAGTCAGCTCGCTCCGCGGCGCGTCCTGCCTCAATCATTGGCGATGTTGTAGTACCCGCCCATGTTCGAGAGCTTCCGCTTCTTGCGCATGATGCCGCTGCACTCCTGGTTGCCGTCGAGCGTCCACACCGTGTCGCCGTCGATCTTCTCCACGATGTCGTGGTGGTTGAGGCCGCCCTCCCAGAACGCGATGTCGCCCGGCTTCACGCCCTTGTGGCCCCAGACCGGCTTGCGGCCGTCGACGTGGCCGACGCCCCAGGTGACGTCCGAGAAGCCACCCTTGCGCACCGCCGCCACCGCCCAGATGCCGCACCAGCTCCACGGGCCGTCCCACTTGCCCGACGAGGCCTTGCGCACGTGCGAGCGCATCAGCGAGGGCTTCCAGATCGAGGCCTCGAGCGCATCGCTGTAGACCTTCTCCAGCACGTCCGCGCCGAACTTCTCGCCGCCCGAGCCGCCGCAGTCGCTGACCTTGTGCAGGTACGTCGCCGCTGCGGCGATGATGCGCCGGCGCTCCTTGGAGAGCGAGGGGTCGAGCGCGGGCGCGCTGGTGACCTCGTTTGCGTAGCAGTAGTTGCAGGCCGGATTCTGCGCGGGCCCGCTGATGGGGCTGACTGACGCCGACGCTCCCGACGCACCTGACCCCGACGACGACGCGCCCGACGATCCGCCAGGCTTGGGAGCAGGCGCGGGCGCGGGCGCAGGCGTGGCCGAGGGCTTCGGCGCAGGCGTCGGATCGCCGCCATATCCAGACGACGCGCTCGTGCCCGGCGCGCTCGCCCCTGGCCCGACATAGAACGCGGCCATCTTCGAGAGCGAGTGCGTCTTGCGCAGCACGCCGCCGCACTCCTGCTGCGCGTCGATGGTGTGCACCACGTCGCCCTCGATCTTCTCCACGATCGAGTGCTGGTTCGACCCGTCCCACACCGCGATGTCGCCCGCCTGCACGCCCTTGTGGCCCCACGTCGGCGCGCGGCCCACCGGCTTGCCCACGCCCCAGGCGACGCCCGTCATGCCCGCCTTCTGCAGCACCGCGATGGAGAACAGCCCGCCGTAGCTCCACGGCCCGCTCCACTCGCCCGCGTTGGCCTTGCGCACGTTGGCGCGCATGGTCTTGGCGCTGTAGTTGCCCTGCAGCGCGCTCTTGTAGATGGCCTCGAGGAGATCCGCGCCGAGCTTCTCGCCGCCTGTGCCGCCGCAGTCGCTGATCTGGTGCAGGTAGCTCTGCGCCGCCGCCACGATCTGCTTGCGGGCCGGGCTCAGGCTCGAATCGGCAGAGGGCGCTTTGGCCTCGGCGGCAAAGCACGACGCAGGGCACGAGGCAGCAGAAGCTGCGCCTGCGGTCAGCGAGGCGCACGCGAGGAGGGACAGAGCGAAGAGCTGGCTGCGCACGGGGGACCGCGAGGTCGGTGGTGTTCAAATGGCTTGTTAGCGTGAATCGCGCAGCTTGGCGAGACGTGTCGCCGCGATCTGCCGGAGCCGCACATTGGGGATCCGCGCCACCCACGCCCGCGCCCTCGTGAATGAGAACGCGCGCGGCAGCTCCACCTCGGGCAGCTTCCCGAACAGCCGCACGCGCGTCGACGAGAGATAGAACAGGTCGATGAGCGCCTTCTCCATCGTGGCGACCGGCACGCCCGACGCGTGCGTCTCAAACCCCGCGAACATCGCCGGCACCACGTGGTGGAAGCTGTAGCTCGCGAGCGGCGTCGTCACCCGTGCGGTGCGTCCGAGCGTGATGGCGTAGATGCGCTGCGGGATCTGCTCGATGAGGCCGTGGAGGTGCAGGGCAGATTGCAGCGAGACATAGCTCGGATAGGGCGCGCTCACAGACTCGAGCAGCGTCATGGGATCCGGCGCCTCCGAGAGCGACCAGACGCCGCGACGAACGGGGGTCACGAGCCCGACCGCTGCGAGCCTGCGCAGCGTGTGGCTCGCAGCAGGGACCGACGCACGTAGGACGGCGGCCGCCTCTGAAGTGGTCACGGTCGGCACCCCGAGCCGCCGGAGGATCGCGAGGGCTGCGGCGCCGGTCATGGCTTGCTCGTCCGCGCGCGTTCGAGGGCATCGAGCACCTGAAGTTGCAGCGCGTCCCAGCTCTCGCGGCTGCCCCAGTCCTCCGCCTGGTCGGGGCTCAGATAAGCCACCACCTGCGCGACGTAGTCGTCGTACGAGATCTCCAGCGCCCGCTCGATGGCCTTCGGCACCTGCGCACGCATCGGCCTCCACGCCTCGACCACGCCGCCCGCGCGCGCCAGCAGCACCGAGAGATCGAACACGTCTCGCGCCTGCACCTCGCTCCGCTGCACGAGCGCCGACAGCTTCTGCCGCAGAGCCGCCTCGACCGGATAGTGCGGGAGCAACATCGGCTGCAGCTTGTGCTCCGCGACGATGTTTCCCCCCACCGGCTCGACGCGCGCGTCCTCGAAGCGCGGACGCCGCGAGAACTCGACCTTGGTGTGCAGCGGCGCCGCGAGTCCCTTCACCGTGAGCGCCATCTTCCAGCGCTGGACCGTCTCGGTCTGCTTGGGCGCCGACACGTCGCCGAGCGAGACGCCGCGCGCCTCGAGGAGCAGCTTCAGGGCCGTGGAGTCGAGCAGCTTGTCGACCTTGCCGCGCAAGGTGCGCACTGGAATGCGCTGGACGTCGAAGTCGAGATCCTCCGAGTAGCGGACGCTGCCGAAGAAGAAGCGCAGATTGCAGCCGCCCTTGATGGCGAAGTCGGACTTCTCCGGACCGGCGCAGAGCAGGCGCGCGAAGGTCAGGTGGAAGAGCTCGACGGCCTGGCGGGCGGGAATGGACACACGTCAAGTATACTCGTTGTTGACGCCTGTTTCAATTCAGCACTATCTCATCGAGCGCGTACTCTCGAAGTCACAGCGCCTACTTCGGCTTCGCCGCCAACATATCGTTCAGCACCTTGTGCCCCTCCGGCAGCAGCGTGATCGCCGCCTCGCCCTCCAGCGCCCGCTGCGTCTCCAGCGCCTTGAACAGCGCGTCCGCCACCTCGGGATCCTTCTGGATCTTCATCAGCGCCTCGCCCACGATCCGCGGCCTGAGCGCCGCCGCCTTCGCGAACTCCACGGCCGCCTGCCGCTCCGCCGTCGACGTGATGAGCCCCACCTGATTCTGCCCGTCCTGCCGGATGGCAGACGTCACCTGCCGCAGCCGGTTCACCACCTTCTCCTCGATCTGCCGGATCATCCCCTCGTCGCGCAGGTGCACCTTGCGGATGTACACGCTGCCCAGCTTGTAGCCCCACTCGTGCGACTTCGGGCTCACCTCGTCGCGCACCGTCTTGCTCATGGTGTGCCGCGTCTCCAGCATGTCCGCGAGCTTCATGTTCGACAGGCAGCGCACCGTCGTGTTGCTCACGTTGGCGCGCAGGCTCCCGCGCGGGTCCGTGTTCTTGAACAGGTACGCCGTCGGGTCCGAGAGGTACATCTCGTACCAGATGCCGATGCCCATCGGCGCGCCCTCCTCGGAGTTCACCGGCTGGCTGCGCAGGTACTCCTGGTCGAGCCGCAGATCGAGCACGTCGCAGCGGCCGAGCCAGTTGATGACGAGGCACATCGGGCCCATCTTGAAGAGCAGGATCTGCAATCCGGGCTCGTCGAGCACCGCCACCACGTGTCCGAAGAGCGTGTACACGCGGCAGGTGCGCTCCTCGACCACGGCGTAGAGGCCGAACATGCGCGTGATGGCGAGGAAGAGCGGCACCAGCACGAACGCCGCCACGAAGGTGATGCCGAAGGCCTTGAGCGCGTCCATCACTTCACCTCCAGGAAGAGCTGCTTGGCCTTCGCGAACAATCCCAGCCGCAGGTTCCGCACGTAGCTCGTGAGCGCGCCCGCCCCGCTCGCCTTGAGCGCCGCCAGTTGCTGCGCCATCGCCGTCAGCGGCTCCACCTCCGCGAGCGCGCGCTGCGTCTCGATCTCCACCGCGCGCTTGCTCTGCACGATCTTCTGGTCCGCGGAGGCCTGCGCCAAGGAGATCTCGGAGCTCACGTGGTTGTGCGCGGTGTTGATGGCCGCCAGCGCGCTCTCCACCTCGCCCGGCGGCTCGATCTCGGTGATGAGCGACGCGTCCAGGTGGATGCCGTAGCGCGCCGTCGAGCTCTGGCACTCGCGGTCCATGTGCTCGTTCAGGTCGCGCATGTTCTTGCGCAGGTCGTTGATGGACACGCCCGACACAACCGCGAGGTCACCCTCGTTCCCCTGGTGCGGCGCCTCGAAGCTCGCGATGCGCTGGCGCAGCACGGACACGAAGTAGCCCATCACGTGCACGATCGGCCGCTTCACGCCGAAGAGGTACGCGTACAGGTTCGACTCCGACACGCGGTAGCGGATCTGCCCGCGCAGGCCCGTGTTGAGCTGGTCCTTGGTCACGGCCTCCAGCACCTGGCCGCCCTGGTTTGCCTGCGCGTTCTCGGGGTCCATCGCCATCGAGCGCGTCTCGGTGGCGACCGACACCTTGTAGACCTTCTCCCACGGCCACTTGAAGTAGGGCCCGCCCGGCGGCAGCACGCGGAGCTGGGGGTACTCGTAGCGCAGCTTCTCCTCGTCGTTGATGAACTGCGCCTCGGGCAGGTCCAGCGAGGTCTTGCCCTCGATGCGCTGCGCGCGGCCGAAGCTCGTCTTCACCGCGCGCTGGCTCTGGTTCACCGTGAAGAAGCCCATCAGGCCGTAGCGGAAGATGAACCAGGCCAACAGCCCCAACAGGACGCCCGCGAATTGATCCATGTGCCCCTCTCTTGCCGTGCGCTGCCGGGCACACCATACGCCCACCCGCGGCGCGATGTTGGCCTTCGGGCCCGAGACAGGCCCCCGGCACTGCGAATAGACTGGCTCCATGCGCTTTGTCCTCGCCCTGATGTGCCTGCTCTCCCTCTCGCTCCCCCTGCGCGCGCAGGAAGAGGGCGGCGACAGCGAGCCGAGCGAGCGCCCCGGCTCCGACAGCCCCGAGGCCGTGACCCGCGCCCGCGCCCGCGAAGGCTTCGGCGCCCGCCGCCGCGCGCAGGCGTTCCTGATCCCGCTCGACGAGAAGGCCCGCATGCCCACGAGCCGCGTGGCGCTGGCCATCGAGCGCGCGCTCTCGGGCGCACGGCAGTACGACGTGGTCGACCTCGCCAAGGCGCTCGCCGCCGACGCGCAGCCGGACCAGGTGGCCAAGGCGCAGCAGGGCCGTCAGAAGGAGGCCGAGGGTCACGAGGCCTTCGGCGCGCGCAAGTTCCCGGAGGCGGCGCTGCGCTACAAGGAGGCCATCAACTTCTTCGCGCGCGGGCTGGCGGACTCCGACGCGCGCGAGCAGGCCGAGCTGTGGCTGCGCCAGGGCTGCGCGCAGATGCTCGCGGGCGACTCCAAGTCCGCCAAGGACGCCTTCATGCAGGCGGCGCTGCTCGACCCGCTCAACAAGGTCTCCCCGCGCTCCATCGACCCCGTGGCCGAGGGCCCGATGCTGGGCGCCCGCGCCGACCTCGAGGCCGCGGGCACGGGCACGCTCGAGGTCGACCCGCGTCCAGCCGGCGCCAAGGTCATCGTCGACGGACAGTTCAAGGGCACCACGCCCGCCAAGCTCGAGCTGCCCATCGGCCGCCACCTCGTGCGCATCGAGCGCACCGGCTTCTTCCCGCAAGCCGAGCTCGTGGAGGTCCGCGGCGGCCGCGAGAGCGAGTTCTCCATCACGCTCCAGGCCACGCCCGGCGCGGCCACGCTCAACCAGACCATCGCCGGCGCCGTCGAGGAGGCGAGCCGCGGCACGACCGGCCCGATGACGAGCAAGCTGGCCGAGAAGTTCTCGCTGGATCGCGTGCTCATCGGCTCGGTGACTTCGCACGGGATGAAGGTCGCGATCATGCTCGCGCTGGCCGATCCCAAGCAGGTCAAGGTGCTGGGCAAGACGGACCTCCTGCTCGTCGCGGACGGCACGGATGCCGACCAGGTGGAGGCCGACACGCAGACCTCCGCGCGCAAGCTGTTCGCGCTCGACAACGACGACTCCGACGTGAGGGCGCGTCCGGCCCCGAGCGCGCCCCAAGAGACCTCGCGGGTGGCCATGCCGCGGGAGCAGCCGCAGCAGCGGCAGCCCGAGTCGCAGCAGGCGCAGCCCACCTCGCAGGCGCCCGCGGGCTATTCGGGGATGATGGATTCGGGTGGCAGAAAGCCCATCATGCCGGGCGCCGCGCAGCCCGCGCCGGACCCGACCGCCTCGACGAACACGGACGACCCGGGGCTCGTGCAGGGCAAGGAGCGCAAGGCCGTCGCCGTGCCGATGGATGAGAAGCCCGCCTCGCCCGCGCAGGACAGGCCCGCGGCGGCCGCCGACAAGCCCGCGAGCGCGCAGGCCGAAGACGCTCCGCCCCCCGAGCGCCCGGCCGGCACCGAGAGGAAGGACGACAAGAAGAAGGCGAAGGGCATCAAGGGCAAGAGCGGCACGGAGAAGTGGGGCGACGACTAGCTAGTGCGTCTTCGGCGCCTCGTACGCCTTCGCCGGGTCCACCACCTCGGCGAACTCGCTCGCCCAGAGCCCGTTGAAGAAGCCCTCGAGCTGCTTCGGCAAGAGGCCCCCGCGCACGATGAGCCCGACGTTGCGCGTGTCGAAGAAGTACCCGCGCT
>JAFEBC010000269.1 GCA_018266095.1 Deltaproteobacteria bacterium | reverse complement strand
GAGCTTGAGCGCCCACCTCTCCTTGAGCGACTCGAGATCGAGCGCGTGCAGCCGCACCATCTCGCCCTTCTTGTCGAGGCCGGTGGTGAAGAAGAGCAAGTGATCCTGTGTGAAGCGCGGCACCACGCCGAACGCCGTCTTCGGGTGCACCTCGCGGATCGATCCGGTGGCGCTGTCGATCACCAGGAGGAAGCGCTCGGAGCCGTTGCCCGAGCCCTGCTCCAGCGCCCAATACGCGCCATCGGGAGTGGGAAGGACCAGCGCCCCGCAGTCGAGCTGCGCGCGCGGATAGCGGCGGACCACCCGCGTGCTCGCGAGATCGATGAGCAGATATTCCTGTTCACGCGAGTTGCCGTCCTTGGCCGTCTCCAGCGGGGCGCGCACGAAGGCGGTCTTCTCGGCCTCGTCGACGCCGATGAGGTCGTAGCTCGCCTCGCGCTTGGGCAGCGTCATGAGCTCGGCGCCCGTCTTCGCGTCGAGCATCGCGAACGAGCCCTTGTCGTTGCTGCGATCGAGGACGAACAGGTACTTCCCGTGCGGACTCAGCACCGCCGCACCCTCGGCCCGCAGGCCCGTCTGCGGCGTGAACGGGCGCGAGAACCGGTCGCGCAGCGAGGGCAGCTCGATGAGGCGCGTCGCGATGGGCGCAGTCCGCTCCAAGGGCTGATCGAGCGGCTGCCCGCGCGCGAGGGCCACGCGGCCGCCGTCCAGGAGCGTGAGCCCGTTCGCCTCCAGCACCTCCGTCTGCCGCGCGCCCGCGAGATCCCAGAGCCGCAGCGAGCCGCGCTGCGAGGTCCACGAGGCCTGCGTCTGCACCGCCAACGTCCCGTCCGCGAGGAACGCGAGCTGCTGCACGTCCTCGATGGCGCCCGAGCGCGTCGCCACCTCCGCGCCCGTGCTCGCCTGCGCGCGGTGCACCAGCTTGTCCGTGCCGCCGAAGAGGATGGCCTCGCCGTCGGGCGACACCGCGCCGGTCTCGATGAGCTGCAGCGACTGCAGCTTCCAGACCGGGTCCCTCGGCGCGCGCAGATCGTAGGCCTCGACCTGCTGCACGCCCTCGCGCAGGTTCGTGCCGAAGAGGATGAGCTGCTGCGTGCCGGCGCGGAACGACACCGACGACGCCGTGCTGCTGATGTCGGCGAGGAGCTTGCCGCTCGCGATCTCGACGACGCTCGCGTGATCGTTGTTCGGGCTGTCGGGCGTGTGCCCCACCGTCACCAGGAACTTCCCGTTGGGCGAGAAGATGCCGACGTTGAGCCCGTTGTAGATGGGCCGCCCCTCGTACGGCTGCACCACCTTCGCGCCCGTGTCCGCGTCGACCACGCGCACGAAGAACGAGGTCTGCCCGCTCGTCGCCATGCAGTGCACCGCGAGGAGCTTGCGGTCGGCGGTGACGTCCGTGACCATCGGGTCCGCGCACTCGCTCACGCGCGGGAACGCCTTCACCCGCTGGCCGCTGGCGGTGTCGAAGATGCCGCCGAGCCCGGCCGCGGTGAGTCCGTCGCTGGTGGCGATGGTGGCGCCCTCGAGGTGGTGCAGGAGCTTGCCGGTGCGCACGTCGTACACGTTGCCGCCCACGAAGAGCCGCGCGCCGTCCGCGGTCAGCGCCGCACCGCGGTCGCGCCGCATCATTCCCGCGTGCCGGATCGCGCGCAGCAAACGGCCCGAGCGCACCTCCCACACCAGCGCGCGCTCCTGATCTGCGCTCACGAAGTAGCGGCCGTCGGCGCTGTAGGCCATCGCGTCGATCGACTTCGCGTGGCCGAGCTGGGGCACGGTCTCCAGCGGGAGGCCTTCGTCGACAGAGGCTGCGAGGAGCAACACCGCGAGCAGGAGGGACATGGCGCCACCCTATCGGACGGATCGGAGGTTGTGCTGTGTTTCGTGAGCGCTACAGCCCGTTCCCCATGATCAGGAACGGCGCCCAGTACGTCGGGTGCGCGAACGGCGTCTTCACGTCCTCCACGTACATCGGCGCGTCGAGCTCCTCGCCCGCCGCCTTCTTCTTCAGGCCGCGCGTGCCCGCGGGGAGCGCCGCGGTGCCGTACGTGCCGTCGAGGAAGCCGAGCTGGATCGCGCGCAGCGCCCTGGCCTTGCTCAGGTGCTCCGTCTCGTGGCGCCGGTAGAACTCGCGCATGAAGAGGCTCGTGGTCAGATCCGCCACCGGCCACAGCGTCGCCATCACCGCCGCCGCGCCCTTGCGCTGCGCCAAGACGCCGAAGCCCTCGACCTCCACGCCGTCTCGGCCCGTCGAGCCCACGCCCGTCTGGCAGGCGGAGAGCGTGAGCAGATCGAGCTGCTCCAGCGGGAACTCACCCGCGGCGAAGTCCGAGAGCGTCAGCGTCTGCTTGCCGCCGAGCAGGAGGAACGAATCCGCGTCCGTGCCGTCGGGATCGAAGGCGAAGTGGCTGGCGATGTGCACCACCGCGGGCTTCGCGCGCAGCGCCTGCGAGAGGGCCGCGCGCGTGAACGCGGCGTCGAGCAGCATCGTGCCCGGCAGCACGCCCTTGCCGCCCTTCTTCTTGACGATGTCGGAGAGCTCCGCCGGCACGCCCGGGAGCGAATCGAAGCCCAGCTCGGCCTCGGAGACGCCCAGCGCGGCCACCGTCCACTCCTTGCGCGGCGCGCGGTCCACGCTCGCGCCCGCGGCCGGCGTGTACACGGCGAACGCGTAGCGCTGCACGAGGTACTGCTGGCCGTCGTACAGGGCCGCGAACGGCACGTAGCGCAGCCCGCCGTCGAGCGCGAGCATCACCGTGCGCGCCTTGGCCGCCGCCAGCTCCTTCTCGACGGGCGCGACGAGGAGGTCATACAGCTTGCGCCCCGTCGGCCGCGGATCGCGCTCGGGCCGCGTGAGCTGCGCGCGGAAGGCGTTCACGAGCCTCGCCAGCGTGTCCTGAGGGATCATCGACTCGCGGTGCACGAAGCCCGACGGCGTGGCCAGCAGGATCTGCACGCGATCGCTCTGCAGCACGTAGTAGAGCGCCACCGCGCCCTCGCCGAGCGCCGCGAGCTTGCCCTGCAGGAAGCCCTGGCGCGCCTGCTTGGGCGCCGCCGCCAGCGCGTCGGTGGCCTGCGAGAGCGCGCCGAGGTACTCCACGAACTCCTTGCGCGCCGCCGCGAGCTGCGGCTCCAGCGCGGCCGCCCTCTGCGCGGCGTCGGGCGGGAGCTGGCCCGCGAAGATGGTCGCGATCATCTCAGGCGGGATCATGGTGGACGGCCGCACCGCGCGCAGGTCCTGGCCGAGCCGCGACATCTTCTCCTTGAGCGCGTCGTAGCGCTGCATCCACGGCGCCTCGGTGGCGATCGCGTCCACGCGCACCGTGCGCGCGTCGCCGCCGCGGTTGCGGATGAAGGCGCGGAACTCCTCCTCCTTGAGCATCGCCATCACCTGCTCGGCCTCGGCCAGCCGCCCCTCGCGCAGCAGGTCCGCCGCGAGATCGCGATAGAGCGCCTCGTTCGCGTGCGTCTGGGCCGCGCGCAGATCGCGCGAGAGCGACAAGGTGCTCCCGCGCAGCGCCTGCACCGCGTTGACCGCTTGCTTGCGCAGGAGGATCGCGCTCGCGATCCGGCCCGCCCGCGCCTCCACCCGCGCCAGCACGTCCCAGGTGCGCGCCGCGTTCTCGCCGTCGCCGATCTCCTCCGCGATCGCCAGCGCCTGCGCCGAGAGCCGCCGCACCTCGTCGGGCTTGTTCGACGCCAGCGCCACCTCGGCCTGCATGCGCAGCCCGCTGCCCTCGAGCTGCGGATCGTTCAGCTTCTGCCCCGAATCGATGGCCATCTCCGCCATCTGCGACGCGCTCTGGAGCTCACCCAGCGCCAGGAACGCGGGCGCCGCCAGCACCGCTTCGCGCCCCAGGTTCAGGGCGTCGCTGAAGGCGCCGAACATCTCCAGCGCGTGCCCGGTCGCCTGCAGCGTGGCCGACTGCTCGCCCTTGAACTTCTCGCGCTCGGCGCCCTGCAAGACGAGGCCCGGCTCGGTCGAGACGCGCCAGCCCGCGGCCGCCGCAGAGAGCGACTGCGCCATCAGGCTCTTGCTGCCCACGGCCTTGCCGAACTTCGCCGCCTCGCCCGACGCCGTGTCCGCGTCCGCGTGCTTGCCGAGCGCCGCCAGCACGCGCGCCTTGCACAGCGCCGCCTTGCCCTGCGCGAGCCAGGAGCCGTCGTCCTTGGCCAGCGCGATGGCGGCCTCGCACTGCTGCAGCGCCTGCCCGTACTGCCCCGCGAGCCGGAAGTGCTCCGCGAGGTGGATGGTCTCGCGCATCACGCCCGCCGCATCGTCCGCGGCCTTGAACTGCGCCAGCGCGTCCCGGTGCACCGCCTCCGCGGTCACGAACTCGCCGCGTGCGTCCGCGCCGTGCGCCAGCATCGCCAGCCGCCGCGCCTTGAGCGTGCCCGCGTTCGACAGGCCCGCGAAGGCCTGCTCGGTCATCCGCTTCTGCAGGAACGTGCCCACCTCCGCCTCGAGCCCCGCCGTCTGCAGGAACTCGAGGTACGCGAAGACGATCTCGTGGGTCGCCGCCTCGTCCTTGCGCTCCTTCACCGCGCCGATGACCTTCTGCAGCACCGGCGCGATCTCCCAGAAGGGCCGGTTCTCGGCCCAGAGCGGCAGCAGCCAGAGCCCCGCGCGCACCACCCGCTCGGCGTCGCCGTGCGCGAGGTTGAAGTCGATCGCCTGCTGCAGATAGTCCGCCGCGAGCGGCAGGTTCTCGAACGTCACCGCCGTCTGCACCAATTGATCGAGCGCCTGCGTCTCCTCCTGCACCAGGCCCAGCGAGCCCGCGAGCTTGCGCGCCGCCTCATAGCTCTGCACCGCGTCCTTGGGCTTGTTCATCGCGCGCAGGCAGTAGCCCACCGACGAGAGATCGAAGATCTCGCCCGGCTTGTCCCCGCGCTCGCGGCTGATCGCCAGCGCCTTCTGGTAGAGCGGCAGCGCCTCCTGCCCGCGCTTCGCGTCCAGCCGCTCCGTCGCCAGCACGCCCGACGAGATGCGCTGCTTGAAGAGGAGCTTGTCGAGCTGCTCTGCGTTCTTCTCCGCGCGCGCGAGCTCGACGGCCTTGTCCCAGCCCGCCAGCGCCTCCTCGAAGCGCCTGGCGTCGTAGTCCGCTTGCGCGACCGCCGCCACCTCGGCCGCCGTCTGCGCCGCCTGCACCGCGCCCGCCGCGCAGAGGACGATCCACAGCGTCAAGGTCCACAGCCCTCGCGACCCGTGCATGACACCTCCTCGTTGCCGACACTGTACCCGCGGCGGCCTCGTCAGGACCCGCCCGCGCTTTTCTGCGCAGCGTCGACGCGGGGCCGCTTCCAATCGACGCCTTTATCGATCAAGCTCGTTCGAGAATCCTTCTCCCCCACCGCGCATCATTGACAACTGGTCGGATCTGCTCGGCTTTTGCCGCAGCGCATCATGAGTCGTCACTTGACCTCGCACGGCCACATGCGCGCATAGCTCATCCGATTTTCTTGGGACGTCTCACCCGGAGGCACCCTCCATGGCCGAAGCACACGAGCCGCAGGGGATCGCGCCGAAGCTGCACACGCCCAACCCGCTGGCCCCCGCGGGCGCGATGAACACCGACACCGCGCTGGAGCTCCCCGATCCGCGCGGCGTGCACGCGCAGCCGCCCGACTCGCTCGTGCCCTTCACGCCGCACACGCCGCCCACCATCGCCGGCGGGATCCCCGCGGTGATCTCCTCGATGAAGCACGCGCTGGGCGAGGCCGGCGTCATCCGCGGAACGCGCCTGTTGCTCGCGCTCAATCAAGCGAACGGCTTCGACTGCCCGGGCTGCGCCTGGCCCGATCCGGATCACG
>JAFEBC010000268.1 GCA_018266095.1 Deltaproteobacteria bacterium | reverse complement strand
GTCGCCGAGGTCACCATCACGTCGATGTTGAGCCGCTCCGCGTTCTTCTGCCAGTGGAACTCGAGCTCGCCGTCCACCGGCACTGCGAGCCGCCCCGGATACGTGTTGACCGCGGGAAGCCGGGCCAGGCCCTTGAAGGTCACGTACGGGAAGCGCAGCGACTCCACCGTCTCCTTCATGTGCTCGTCGCGGTTGCCGTCGCCCGAGTCGAACGCGGACACCGGCGCGCGCACCATGATCTGCACCGAGCCGTCGGGCTGGATGAGCGCCTTGCCCTCGACGTTCTTGGCCACCGCGTCGACGGTGTGGAGCTTGTGCACGATGTGGTAGCGCAGCGACGAGCCCTCCTGCGCGACCTGCACGAGCTGGCCGGCGGGCGAGGCGACCGCGGCGGTGACGAGCGCGAACACGAAGGCGATTGTACGGACCTGCATCGGATTCTCCCTTGCGAGTGTCGTGCGTTTCAGTGCGTTCAGATCAGAAGACGAGCGCGCCCACCGCCAGCGCCATCGCCGCGAAGGTCGCGTAGCCGATGACGAGGTGGGCCGAGGCCATGGACGATTGGTTCACGTAGCCCTCGCGGCTCGCGGTGTAGAAGCCGAGCACGCCCTGCGCGACCATGCCGCCGGTGGCCGCCAGCATCGACCACTTGTGGATGGTGACGCGGTCGATGCCCTCGGTCTTCTTCTCGATGGGCACCGGCGCGAGCCAGGCGAGCAGCCCCGCCGCGGCGAAGGTGGTGAGGCTGGCCACGGTGGTGATCTCGTGCGCGAGCTCCCACTTGCCCGTGTTCGCGCCGCCGAACTTGTCGTTGTAGTTGAACTGGCCGGTGAGGATGGACCCCGCCGTCAGCGCCACGAGGCCGATGCCGATGGTCTGGTGCGCCGTCAGCATGATGCGCCGCTGGCCCAGCTTCTCCTGCACCGCTTCGCTGGGCGCCTCCACCGAGCCCGCGCCGAGCAGATCGAAGTCCAGCTTGGTCGTGGGCGCCGGCGTGGCCGCGGTCGAGGTCGCCGCCCCGGACATCGCGGGCGTGACGACCACAGTCGAGGCCGGTCCAGTCGCGTCGGGCGCGGCCAGCAGCATGCAAATCACCATCGCGATCATTGCGGCGCTCCACACACGAGCCACTTCATCAGGCGCGTCTTCTCGGGTAGGACGGCGCCGGCGGGCGGTTGGTTCCCGCTGCTGATCGCGTCGCGGATGGCGCGCTGGTGCGTGAACACCTGCGGATACGAATCCATCCAGCCGTGGCAATGCACGCACGAGGTGGTGAACTGCTCGTGCGCCCAGTCGTCCCAGCCGTCGGCCGTGCACGAGCACTCGCCGTCCCTGCAGGCGCGGCCGTTGTCGCAGTCGGCGTCGGTGGTGCACTCGGGCGTGCCCGGATCGGTGCCGGCGTCGCTGGGCTCGGCCACGCACTGCCGGCTCGCGGCGTCGCAGGTGTAGCCCGTGTCGCACGCGCGCAACAGGCAGCTCAGCACGCACTCGCCGTCGTCGGTGCAGACGTCGTCGGCCAGGCAGTCGACGTTCGCGTCGCAGGGCGCGGGGTCGATGCGGCACGCCTGGTTCACGCACGAGAACGTGTCCGGACAGTCGAGATCCTTGGTGCAGCCGATGGCCAGCGACGCCGTCCCGTCGGCGACGTTCGCGTCCGCGCAGGCGAACGCCAGCCCCGCGGCGAAAGCCAGTGCAAAACAAATGGTGCCCATGCGGCCAGAGCGGCTCATGGACGCGAGTCGTAGCCCGACTTTTCAACGCGGTCTGTCGGAAGGCTGACGGACGACAAAAGTCCGTGTAATCCCAATATGTTGAAGTTGATATTCAGAATCAACTTCGCGCCGCTGTCTGTAAAGAATTATAGGTCCGACATGTCTTACCTATACATCCTTACAGGCGATCCGTGTTGTAGCTCGAGGGCACCTCCACGGTGAACCGCAGCTCCACCCGCTGCTCTGCCCCCGGCGCGAGCTTGACCGGCCAGGTGACGATGCCGTCGTCCTTCGCGAGCGAGAACCCGGGCGTCGTCTTCTCGCCGAGCTCGACCTTCACGTCGTCGAGCTCGCTCACCGGGATGTGCTCGGAGAGGTCCACCGAGAGCTCGCGCGCGGACGAGTTGGTGAGCACGAAGGCGTAGCCGAACTCGTAGCGCTTGCCCTTGGAGATGAAGCCCGTGTCGGCCTTGAGCTCATCGAGCACGAGCCGCTTGACCTTCACGTTCTCCTCGAGGCCGAAGCCCATCTGGAAGCGTCCCCCCTGCGGCACGCGCTCCATCAGCGTCGCGCCCGCGAAGGAGCCCTTGCGGAAGAGGTTCACTGGCCCGGCCAGGAGCGGGAACGGCGCCGCGTTGACGAGATCGGCCACGCGCAGCACGTACGGGAGCTGGCTGGGCATGACCTTCCACGCGAACGTGCCGGCGAGCTTGACCGTGCCCACCTCGACGCTCGTGGGCGTGCCGTCGCCGGGGATGTCGAGCGGCTCCTGCGCCGTGAGCTGCACGGAGAGGCCCATGTCGGTCGCGGCCATCTGCGGCGCGCCCGCGGGCCCGTTCGCAGCGCCTGACTGCGCGTGCTCCTGCGCCACGTCGCGCCGGACGAGGACGATCTGCGGCGCCTTGCGCTCGTCCGAGTACACGCGCAGCGTCACCAGCTCGGGCGGCGTCGCGTCCTGCCGCGGCACCGCCGTCGAGAGCGCGAGCTGCGCGCCGTTCCAGTCCTCGCCCGTGCGCTGCGTGACCTGGCCGATGAGCGTCAGCTCCACCGCATTGGCCGACTCGTTCGCGCGCGCCTCATACGACGGCGTCCAGCCCGCGTTGCCCACGAGGTACGAGAGCTCGACCGTGGCCTGCCCCTCGCACGACAGCTCGACGCGCGCGTACGTCTCGGTCTTGCTCGCCGCGTCGCCCAGCCGCGACTGCTTCTGCTCCAGCTCGTCGCGCTTGCGCGTCAGCTCGCGCTGCGTCGCGCGCAGGTCCACCAGGATCTTCGCCGCCGCGTCGCGCGTGGCCGCCGTGTTGGCCAGGGCCAGGCTCCACGCCTTGGGATCGATCCCGGGCGCCGCCAGCTCGCGCGAGAGCTGCTGCGTGGTGATCGAATCGAGCGCGTCGCTCTTCTGCAGTTGGGCCTGCGCCCGCGCCGTGCGGTCGTCCAGCTCGCGCTGCTGCAGCTCCAGCTTGCGCAGTTGCTTCTCCACCTCCGCCGCCTGCGCCGTGAACGCCGTGTCGCGCACGCGCGTCTGCAGCTCCACCACCGGCACCGGCCCGTTGCTCGACGCCGCCCGCAGCGACCGCGGCTCGATCGACGGCGGCAGGTGCCCGAACTCCACCGCCTTCGCCGCGCACGACACCGTCTGCGTCCGCGTCACCGTCGCGCGATCCGGATAGACCACCACGCGCGCGATCTTCGACTCGGCCCGCACCGCCCCCGCCGCGCACAACACCAGCGCCATCGCCATCTTCATGTGCGTCCTCACTGGTGCACCCGGTAGCCCTTCGGGCGCTTGAGCTCGTAGCTGAACGTGACCACCTGCTTGCTCGACGCCGGCACCTCCATGCGCCAGGTCAGCTCACCCGTGTCGTCCTTGCGCTCCGCCGTCTGCGGCGAGGTGCTCTTGAGCGTGATGGTGGTGTTCTTGTCGCCCGCGAGCGGCACCTGATCGACCACGCGCAGCGCCAGCGGGTGCGTGTACGGATTGGCCACCTCGATGGTCACCGTGTACTCGGTCACCTCGTCCTTGCTGATGAGGCCCGTCTCCGTCTGCACCTGCGCCACGTTGCGCTCAGCCTTCACCGCGCGATCGATGCCCAGCGGCAGCGAGATCTCCTGCCCCGGCGCGGTGAGCGAAATCCGCGCCGTGCCCGACGGATCCTCGCCCACGAAGAGCTCCGCGCTCCCGCCCGGCAGCACGTGCTGCGACGGGTTCTTGAGCCGCGCGATGAGCAGCGCCTCCTTGCCGAGCCCCGGCCACACCACGCGCTCGGTCTTCACCGGCCACGTCTCGCTGAAGAGGCCCACGCGCCGCTGCGGCCCGCCGCTGGTCACGCTGGCCCTGTGGACCGCGGGAAACGAGAGGTCGTAGCCGCCCGCGAGCGAGGCCGGCGAGTTCGGCGGGAACGTGGGCGGGACGTACGCGGGCGGCGGAGAGAGGCCCATGGCCAGACGTGGACCGCGCGCAGCCCCCGAGCGCGACGACGCGTTCTTCGAGGTGACCGCGACCTCCATGGGCGCCGCGAGATCCAGTTCGCCGGCCAACTGCGGCGAGGCCTCGGTGACAGCATCAATGATGTAGCTCTGCTCTGGCGCGCCTTCATTCCGCGCCTCCGCCTGCACAGCCGGGGCGGCCGCCGCATAGTTTCGTGCGCGCGCTTCCATCTTCATCGGCGCAGGAGCCACGGGCATGGGCGCCGACGCAGGCGGTGGCGGCGGTGCGGGCTTCCTCATCGCCATCCCCGAAGCGCCCGCTCCATAGGCGACCTTCCCGGTCGCCCCGAGCGAGACCGCGCCCCCTCTGCCCGCCTCGTCTTCCTCCTCGAAGTCGATCGACTCCGGGCTCCCCGCGAGCGAGAGCAGGCGGCTGCGCAGCTCCTCCCGCTTCTGGGCCGCCTCATCGCGCGGCTCCGCGGGCGCGTTCGGCGCGGGCATCGGCCGCGGCGGCTGGCGCGTGGCATGCGACACGGGCTCGAAGCGCTCCTTGTTGCCGATCTTCCACGTGAGCAGCTTGGGCAGCCGCGTGTACTGCCCGGGCACCGCCGTCGAGAGCACGAGCTGCGCGTTGGTCCAATCCTCGCCCGTGGCCTGCGAGACGCTGCCGCCGAACTGCACGTCCACCTTCTCCTCGCCGGGCCGGTACTGCAGCTCGTACCCCGGCGACCAGCTCGCGCCGCGCAGGGCGTACACGAGCGAGAGCTTCGCCGCGCCCTTGCCGGACAGCACCGCGCTCACCTTGATCCCGTGCTCGCGCCGCGCGCCGCCCACCTGCTGCGCGCGCTCCGAGAGCTGCCGCCGCTCGTCCTGCAGATCGATCCCCTTCTCGCGCAGCTCGCGGATGCGCGCCTGCACACGCTCGAGGTTCTGGTCCACGAAGGACAGCGCGCTCGTCCACTGCTGCGGCGCGAGCTTCTGCGGCGGCTTGAGCGGCTCGCTCGGCGGCAGTTGCGGGTTCAGGTTGCGCAGCACGCGCAGCTCCTGGCCCCGCGCGCGCAGCTCGAAGTCCAGCGCGGCGAGCTTGTCGTCGAGCTTCTCCAGCTTCTCCAAGAGCTGCTGCGCCTCGCCCGCGTCGAAGGCGCCCTCGGTCTCCCCCGGCGCCACCGTCACCTGACGCACCTGCGCGCCCTGCGCTTCGAGCCGGACCGAATCGGTGTCCACGCCGTCCGGCAGCAGCGGAAACTCGACGGCGCTCGACTCACCCACGATCACGGTCGCCTCGCGCGTGACCCGCGCGCGATCGGAGAACACGGTCACCTGCGTGATCGGCGCCTGCACGGCGGCCGCGGCCAGCAGCAACGAGAACAGCATGTGCCCTCCTCGAATTCGGAACTCGCGATGCCTTCAATGCAACGACGCGTCAAACGCGCGGCCTGTTCATTCGATCTACAGCGCCGCGATCTTTTCCTTCACCTTGTCCGCGCGCATGCCCTCGGGCGCGAGCGTCAGGTACTGCTGATACGCGGCCTTCGCCTCTGATTTCAGGCCCTTTTTCGCGTACGCCTCGCCCAGGAAGAAGAACGCCGGCGCGTGCCTGGGATCGAGCGCGAGCGACCTCTTCTCCGACGCGATGGCCTCATCCACGAGGCCCTTCTCGAGCTGCGCGCGGGCCAGCAAATCCGGGCCGTCGGCGTCGAGCGGCTGCAGCGCGATCGCCTGCGTGAGCGCCGCGATGGCGCCGTCGAAGTCCTTGCGCTGCAGCTTCATCATGCCGCCCTGCGCGCGCGCCTCGGCCCGCTCCTCGTCGTCGTGCGCGTTGTCGAAGGCCTTCTGCACGTAGCCGTCGGCCTTCTCGTGTTCGTCCTGGTTCTCGAACAGCTCCGCGTGGAGCAGCGCGCCCGCGTGCGGGTCCAGCCGCGACACCTCGATGGCCTGCAGCCGCGCCTTGTCGGTGCTGCCGCCGAGGATGCCGGGGGCCATCAGCAGGAGCTGGAACAGCGCGGTGCGCGCCTCCACCGAGCGCGGATCCAGCTCGACCGCGCGCTCGAACTCCGACTTCACGTCGCCGATCTTGCCCATCGCCTTGAGCATGCCGCTGCGCATGGCTTGCATGGCCACCGCGCCGCCGTGCGCCACGTGCAGGAGCGCGTTCTTGTCGTCGAGCGCCAGGCCCTGATCGAACAGCGCGATGGCGCCGTCCACGTCGCGGCCGTTGAGCTTGAGCGCGCCCGCGAAGTAGAGCGCGAGCGGCTCGGGCGGCTTCTTCTCGAGCAGCGGCTTCAGCTCTCCTTGAGCCTCGTCGAGCTTGTGTTTGCGGATGAGCAGCTCGAGGTGATCGTACGGCGGCGGCAGAGTGCTCTTGCCCGTCGCGGGCTTTGCGGCGGCGGCTGGCGCGGCAGGCGCGGGCGATGCGACCAGAGCAGGCGCTGCGGCTGGAGTCGACGCAGCAGCGGTCGACGATGCAGCGGGCGCGCCGGCGATGATGAGGGTGCAGACGAGTGCGATCACGATGAACTTCCTCTCGGACGAGGGCGCACTATCGCCCGAATCGCCGCGCCTTGCCGAGCTGCACGAGCGAGCCCGCGCCGCCCTTGCCCTTCCCTCTGCGCTTGGACTTCTTGGGCGGACCGTCGCCGATGGGATCCGGGCACACCTCGAAGAGCTTGCACGTGCCGCACTCAGCGCCGCTCCAGACCGCCTCGAACAAGGCCGTCGCGCGGTCGATGGTGTCGAAGTCCTCGGTGACGAAGCCGAGCTCGAAGTTGCGCTTGTCGTCGCCCTTCGCGCCCAGGCCCGCGCCGGTGAGGTTGGCGCTGCCGAGGTAGATCCACGCGCCGTCGACGATGACGGCCTTGAAGTGGACGCGCGGGCAGATCTTGAGGTCCAGGCCGCCGCGCACGAGCTCCTGCTTGCGGTCGAAGCTCTTGCGAAACGGGCGCGACGGGAGCTCCGCGTGCAGCAACCTCAGCCGCACGCCGCGCTCGGCCAGCATGACGAACGCCTCGGTGATCGAGCGGAACGTCCCGCCCTGCTCGATGAACATGTCCTTCACGTTCGCGGTGGCGATGCTGACCGATTCGCGCGCGTGCACGAGCTTGTCGAGGACGACCTCGCGGTAGAGCTCGCTGCCCGAGAGCAGCGCGGCGGAGAGTGGGCGCGGCGCGCTCATGTCCACAACAGAACCCGTGTGGGCAGGGGTGCGCAAGGGCGCTGACATTGACCCCCGGATGCGCACGGACACAGAATGAGTCCTCCACCGTCCCTGCCCGAGGCTCTCGATGCTCAAGTCGACGCTGCGCCGGATGAAGGTGTCCCTCTCGATGTTCGCGATCGCGCTGCTCCTGTCGGGTGGCGCCGCGCTCGCCGCCGACAACGCGGCGCTCGCGCGCGAGCAGTTCCAGAAGGGCGCCAAGGCGCTGGAGAAGGGCGACGGCGCCACGGCGCTGACCGCGTTCGAGGCGTCGTACTCGATGGGCGCGGCGCCTTCGCTGCTCTTCTATCTGGGCGAGGCGCACCGGCAGTTGGGGCACACCGACAAGGCCATCGAGTACTACACGAGCTATCTGGCCAAGATGCCGAACCCGCCCAAGAAGGCCGACGCGGAGGCGCACCTGGCCGAGCTGAAGAAGGCCCAGGCCGCGGCCCCGCCGCCGAAGAAGGAGAAGGAGTCGCCGAAGAAGAAGGTGGCGCTGGAGGCGCTCGATCTCGGGGCCACGCCGGCTTCGAAGAAGGAAGCTGCGCCCGCGAAGGAGGCTGCGAAGGAGGCCGCCAAGGAGGC
>JAFEBC010000267.1 GCA_018266095.1 Deltaproteobacteria bacterium | reverse complement strand
TGCAAGTACGTCGCGCCCAGCATGATGTTCACGTCCGGGTCGTAGAGGTCCTCGGCGGTGATGACCTTCTCCTTGCCGTAGAGGTGCCGGTACGCCTCGTGCGCGCCCTGCTTGGGCAAGAGCTGCATGAGCCCGTACGCGCCCGCGCCCGAGCGCGCCATCGGGTTGAACGCCGATTCGGTGTGGATGACCGCGAACACGAGCGCCGGATCGATGCCCAGCTTGGCGGCCTGCGCGTTCACCTGCGTCGCGTAGCGGTCGGCGCGGATCTTGAGGTGGTCGGGCACCATCGCCACCTTCACCTTGGCCTTCACGCGCGCCTTGCCGTCCTTGCCCACGACCGGCTTGCTGTCGACCTCCAGCTTGGGCGCGAGCGTCTTCTCGATGAACTCGTCCGCGTTCTTGGGCGTGACCGGCTTGCCGTCGGCCGAGCGGAGCTGGCCTTCGAGCACGGGCGTGCCGCTGGGCGGCGGAGGCGCGCGCGGGGCGGGAGGAGGCGGCGTCTGGGCTTGCGCGGCGGGAGGCGTGGGCGACTTCGCGGGCGCGGCAGCGGGCGGCGTCTGCGAGGGCGCGGGCGTCTTCGAGGGCGCCGGAGCCTGCGCATGGGCGGGCGGCGGCGGAGCCGGTGTCGGCGGAGGAGGCGGCGGCGATCGCGTTTGCGTTGGCGTTTGCGTTTGCGTTTGCGTTTGCGTTGGCGTTGGCGTTGGCGTTTGCGTAGGCGTAGGCGTTGGCGTCTGCGTTGGCGCTTGGGTCGGCGTCGGCGTTGTCGCGTCCGCCTTCTTCGGCGGCACTGGCGCGTTCTTCCCCGGGCGCATCGGGTCCGGCGTCTCCAGCATGCGCTTGGTCTGCTCCGCCAGCTTCTCCTGCGCGAGCTTGCGCAGCCTCTCCTGCTCGGCGGCCGTCAGCGGCGCGTCGCCCTTCCGGCCCGGCGCCACGTCCTCGACCGGAATCAGCACCTCGATCTCGACCTCGCCCTTGTCGAAGTCGACGGAGGACCGCGCGTCGCCCTTCTCGGCGTAGTCGACCCAGCCCTTGCTCGTGGACTCCTTCACCTCCGCCCACTGCTGCGCCATGCGGGCCACGAAGCGCGCGCGCTGCGCCACCATGCGCTCCTGGTAGGCCTCGTACTGCTCCTGCATCCGCTCGGAGAGCTCGGCGAACTCCTGGCGCTGGTGCTCCTGCGCCTCGTCGATGTGCTGGCGCATGCCGCGCTGCGCGTCCTCGAACTGCTCGCGGGTGGACTTGGGCTTCTCCACGTGCACGTCCGGGAAGTCGGGGTCGACCTCCTCTTGCGCCTGCGGATGGGCGGCGAGCGGGAGCGCGAACAAGAGGAACGCGAGGCGGCGAAGACGGGTCATGCAGGGCCCTCGAAGGTGTCCACACTCCAGCACGAGTCGGCCAAGTGCGCGAATCCGCGGCCGGTGGTGTGTACACGGAGCCAGACGCGCGGGCGTCAGCCACGGACACAGGGGTGCGCTTTCCTCTGCGGGTGTGCGCAAGTTCACATCCCGCCCGCAAGGTGCGCTGTAGAGTTCCGCGCCCCATGGACTTCGTCTGCGCCGGCTACTTCCTCACCAAGCGCATCGGCCCCGGTCGTCCCGGCGCGGGCTACCTCACGCTGTCGCCGGACCGCACCCCGTTCTATCCGGACACGTGGGCCATCTCCTGGGCGCAGGTCTCCGACGAAGCCCGCCAGTCGCGCGCGGCCGCGCTGGGGCTGCCGCCGGGCTCGCTCCAGACGCTCGTCCCCGAGACGACGGCGCTGTTCGACCGGCACTTCTTCTGGCCCAACTTCATCCGCTCGGTGCTGGACGCGAAGGACCTCGTGCGGCTCCTGCCGCCGCTCCCGGGCCTGACGCTGTTGGGCTGCGAGATCGCCACGGACGAGGCCGATCGCCTCCTGCGCGCGCACCCGCCTGCGCCGCGCGATCCGTCGAAGCCGCAGGTCCGGCCGGGCGGAATGCTCGACATGCTGCGCTTGCGCCGCCCGCTCGAGGACTGGGGCTCGCAGCGCGGGTTTGACGTGCTCTGCATCGACCACGGGCTCATCTGGCACACGCACCTGGACCTGAATCTGGCGCGCTCGGCCTACGACACGCCGCTGACGGTCGATGGGCTCCTGCCCGAGTACGCGGACGCGACGCGCGCGGTGGAGGTGCTGCGCAAGCGCGACATGACGGTGCCGCCGCGGGTGTATGTGCCGGCGCGGATCGTGTCGTATGACCAGGCCTTGCGCTGAACCGCTCCGGCGCACGGACGGCCGGGCTGGATTTTCCCCGTGGCGCTGCTTCAGACACAACACGTTGAAATCAGGCCGAAACGATATAGGCCTTTTGTCTGAGTCGGAGCGGCGTTAGGCATGTGCTTCAGATGCGCCACCTCGCCTACTTCATCGCCACCGGGCACCACAACTACCGCGTCGGGGTCCAGCTCGCGATCCTGTCGCTGCGGCGCTTCGGGAGGTTCACGGGCGACATCGTCGTCTTCAGCGACGTGGAGTTTTCGCTGCCCGGCGGCGCGCGGCTGCGGCTCCTTCCCGAAGAGCTGCGCGGGCGTCCCACGCTGAAGATGCGGGCGGGTGCGCTCCTGCCGCTCGAGGTCTACGACACCGTCCTGTACGCCGACTGCGACATCCTCTTCCGCGGCTCGATGGCGCCCCTCCTCGAGCGCTGCGTGGCCAGCCAACGCCTCGTCTGCACCGACGACATGGGCTCGCGCACGCGGGAGCCGTTCTTCTGCAAGTGCCTCGACGCGCACGAGCTCGCGCGCGTGGGCCAGGAGCCAGGCCTCAACGCGGGCTTCTTCATCGCCCCCGGAGCGAAGCTGCGTAAGAACCTGCGCGACTGGGCGCGGACGCTGGCCTGCTGCACGGGGCGCGAGGGCTCGGGCATCGATCAACCGCCGTTCAACGCGGCCGTGCAGCGCGGGCTCATCCCGATCGAGCTGGTCGAGGGGATGATGTGGTTCCCGAGCCACCACCCGAACGCGCCCGATGGCGCCTCGGGCGAGGAGCGGCTCGCGGAGACGGCTGTGTACGCGCGCACGAAGGCGACGGCGCCGCTCGCGCACTTCACGGGCCTCGTGGCGCGGCCGGAGGGGCTGGGACGCATGGCCGTGGAGTACCTGAAGGGCCTCGTGACGCATCCGCTGCACCTGGGACCGCCGCGCGTGCCGAAGTTGCCGGACGTGGCCGCGGAGGCGAAGCGGCGCCGGAGCGGTCAGGTCGAGGTCCGCGCGTACCAAGCCGCGGGCGCGGCTGAGGAGGGCCAGGTCGGGTCCGCGGCGACCGCCCGGCGCGAGCAGGCCAGCCCGATCCTACGGCGTCAGCGGCCCTGCGATTTCCGCGAGCAACTCGTACGAGCGCAACCGCGCCTGCGGGTCCCAGATCTGCGACGTGATCATCAGCTCGTCCGCGCCCGTCCGCGCGATGAACGCGTCCAGCGCCGCGCGCACCGTCTGCGGCGCGCCGATGGCGGAGCAGCTCAGGAACTCGTCGATCATCGCCCGCTGCGCGAGGTTCAAGTCGAGCGCGCGCGGCTTCGGCAAGAGGCCCGGCCGGCCGCTGCGCAGGTTCACCACGGCTTGCTGGATGGAGGTCGACAAGTGCCGCGCTTCCTCGTCCGTGTCCGCCGCGATGACGTTGAACCCTAGCATCACGTACGGCTTCTCGAGGCGCGCCGAGGGCCGGAAGTCGCGCCGGTACGTCTCGATTGCGCGCATCAGGGCCGCTGGCGCGAAGTGCGACGCGAACGCATACGGCAGCCCCAGCGCGGCCGCGAGCTGCGCGCCGAACAGGCTCGACCCGAGGATCCAGACGGGCACGCGCAGGCCCTCGCCCGGCACCGCGCGCACGCGGCCCGGCGTGTGCGGCTCGAAGTAATCCATCAGCTCCAGCACGTCGCGCGGGAAGTCGTCGACGTCGCCCGTGAGCGTGCGGCGCAGGGCCTGCGTGGTCAGCCCGTCGGTGCCCGGCGCGCGGCCGAGGCCGAGGTCGATGCGGCCGGGAAAGAGCGACTCGAGCGTACCGAACTGCTCCGCGATGACGAGCGGCGCGTGGTTCGGCAGCATGATTCCGCCGGCACCGACGCGGATGGTCTTGGTCCCCGCGGCGACGTGCCCGATGACGACCGAGGTGGCCGCGCTGGCGATGCCGGGCATGCCGTGGTGCTCGGCGAGCCAATAGCGGCGGAAGCCGAGGCGCTCGACGTGGCGCGCGAGGGTGAGCGTGTTCGCGAGCGCGTCGCGGGGCGTGGAGCCTTCGGGGACGGGGGAGAGGTCGAGGACGGACAGCGGGAGCATTGTGCGGTGGATGCGCGGGGAGGCGGGAAGGTGCGGAGCGTTTGCGCTACAGTCTTTGCCGATGGGGGAACGGCACGCCACATTCGAAGCGGTCTTGCAGCTTCCTGAGGCCGCGCTCCGCGAGCTTCTCGAAACCGGGCCCGCGGGCGAGCGAGTCTGGGCCGCGTGGGCGCTCGGCCTGCGGCTGGGACCGGCCTCGGCCTCGACGATCCAGGGCCTCGCGCAGAGTGAACCCGTGGCCGGGATCCGGCGTCATCTCGTCGTCCTCCTCGCGGGGTTCGGAGAGCGAGGCGCTGTGACCGCGCTTGCCACAGGCGATCCCGACGGACATGTCCGGGCGACCGCTTGCCAGTACCTCGTGCGCCTGGCCTCGAGCGACGCGGCGCTCTGGGACACTGTGCGGGACCGCTTCTCGGACGTCGACGCGGTGGTGCGAGAGACGTTGCTCTTGCACCTGCCTGACGATGCTCCGGAGCGGCTGTCCGCCGCGGCCGCGCGCTTGTTCGACGATCCCAGCAGAGCCGTTCGCGAGCTGGTCGTATCCCGGCTCGATGTCCTGATCGGCCCTGGCGCGCTGCCCGAAGCCATGAAGGACTGTGCCCTCGCGGAGTCTGTCGCCGAGCTTCGCCGGTCGTGGTTTGCGGCCTGGTGCGCCCGCGAAGGAGGCCAAGGTCTGATTGCCGCGGTGGCACGCACGCCGCACCAGGAGCTCGCCTTGGAAGCGCTCGCGTGCCTGGAGGCGCACGAGCCGCTGGCTCCGTGGAGAGTGATCGAACCCTTGGCGCACTCGAAGGCCGGCGAGGTGCTCGATCAGGTATTCTCGCTGTTCCGCGAGCGCCTCGACGAAGCGCCGCTCGAGTGGCTGCTCCGTTACCTCGCGGGCAGACGACGGATGCTCTGGTACGCAACGGGGCTCACCGTCCGTCTGGCCTCGCGCGAGACGCTGGATGCGGGAGAGTTGGCCGCCCTCCGAGCGATCGGAGGGTACGCTCTAGACGACCTCGCCAGCGGCGCCGACGAGTACGATCCAGATGTCCAGGAGTGGGAGGCGGACTTGAAAACCCTGCTCGTCGAAGTGCGGCGCCTGTGTGGCGAGCCAGTGGCGAGCGCTTCGCGCTAGTCGCTCCAACCGGAGGCAACGGCTCGCTCAGAACGGGAGCCAGTCTCGCGCGCGCCTGAGCCACCCGTGAGGCTTCCCCGCGATCGCGTCCAGTACCCGGAACACCTGCAAGTGCTCACGGTCGTAGCTGCGCTTCGGCCCCTTGAACGCCTCGCGCGTCTCGTACGACCCGATCGCGCTCAGCCAGAACTTCACGCCATCGGGGCTGGCCTCGTGCCTCGCGGCGAACTCGCGCACCAGCGTCTCGTAGGGCGGCCGCGCGACGCGGGCCTTCAGCAGCGCTGCGAGGATCGGGCGCAGCTCGGCGTCGCTCATCGGAGGGGAACGTGTTGAGTCTGAAGAGAAGATTGGAGCGGGAAACCGGGTTCGAACCGGCGACCCTCAGCTTGGGAAGCTGATGCTCTACCAACTGAGCTATTCCCGCTCGCGGATGGACCGAATGCGCCCCGGAAGCTAGAGCCGCGCACCTCCAGGGTCAAGCGAGATCGCACGCACTAGCGAACCGCGTGCCCAGGCGGCCAGCAGCGAGATCGACCCGCGACCAACGGCCCACGCCCCGCCGCCCCCCTGTTTCGGCGCCCCGCCGAGGGAACATTGCGCCCGTCGTTCGTTCCCCTACTGCCCGCTTGAACCTCACTGTCGAACAGCCTACGTTGTCACCATCACGCCTGGAGGGGCCCCCATGCTTCGCGCTGCCCTCGCTGCACTCGCTCTCGTGCTCTGCGCCACCTCTGTCCCTGCGCTGGCCGCGGGCGAGACCAAGGTGAAGATCGCCGTCCTCGACCTGCAGGAGCGCGGCGTGGACAAGCAGCTCGCCGCGAGCGCCACCAGCCTGGTCGCCAGTGAGCTGCAGAAGCTCGACGTCTTCCGCGTGATTTCGCGCGAGGACATCCGCAACATGCTGCAGTTCGAGAAGGACAAGCAGAGCCTGGGCTGCGAGGCGAACGAGGCGTGTCTGGCCGAGATCGGCGGCGCGCTCGGCGTCGAGTACATCGTGGCCGGCTCGCTGGCGAAGGTCGGCGACACGTTCGTGCTCTCGCTGCAGCTCAACAACGTGAAGACGGCGCAGGTCGACAACCGCATCTCGGAGAACATCACCGGCAAGGGCGATCAGCTCATCCAGGCCGTGGGCCGCAACGCGAAGGCGCTGGTCTCGAAGATCATGAAGGGCCGCGAGGGCTGGCTCGTGCTGACCGTGGCTGAAGAGGGCGCGACGGTGAAGGTCGACGGGCAGATCAAGGGCGTGTCGCCGCTGCGTGGCCGCTTGACGCTTCCTTGGGGACCGCACCTGCTCGAGGTGGAGAAGACGGGCTTCGTGACCTACTCCGAGGACATCTCGATTCCGGCCAAGCAGGTGCTCGCCAAGAACCTGGCGCTGATTCCGTCACAGGACTTCATCGGCGCGTACGAGACCTCGGCCAAACGCATGCGGCTGGGCGCGTACATCACCACGGGCGTCGCGGTCGCGGGCATAGCGACGGCCATCGTGTTCAACCAGCTCTCGTCGACCACCGAGAAGAACCTCGCGGACCTGCGCACGCAGTACGACAACAATCCGTCCAATCCGGACGCGCTGCTCACGCAGATGAAGAGTGAGTCGGACAAGGGCAACTCGCAGGTGCTGCTCTCGCGGGTGGGCCTGGGCGTCGGCGTGGTGGCGGCGGCATTTGCCACCTGGTTCTGGATCGCGGGCGATGACCCGCACAAGTACGAGGGCTTCCGTGAGGCGGGCTCGCCGGACGCGGCGCCTGCGGGTGCGCCCAAGGCGGCGCTCGAGCCGTCGCATCAGATGCAGTTCTCCGCTGGCCCCGTCGAAGGCGGCGCGGTGATGGGCCTGACGGGCCGGTTCTAGCGAGACGTGCGCGCCCCCAAGCGCGCGGCCGTGCCGGTC
>JAFEBC010000266.1 GCA_018266095.1 Deltaproteobacteria bacterium | reverse complement strand
GTCACGTACACGAGCCACGGGCAGGGCGCTGTGGCGGGTCTCTTCGTCGGCGGCGGCGTGGGGCTGGCGGTGGCGCTCGGCCTCAACGCCTCACGCAACTGCTCGCACTCGCCCGATCCGAGCATCTGCAGCGGCCTGGGCTCGATGGAGAGCGCGGGGCTCGGCTTGCTCATCGCCGTCGCGGGCACGGTCATCGGCGGCGCGATCGGGCAGACGACGACGGTGACGATGGAGCCGGTGGCCACGAGCTCGACGCATCGCTGACTCGGGCCAACCACAGGCATGCTCAGCGCGCCGCGCCCAGCCACTTCACGATCCGCTCCGCCAGGTACTCGCCGCGATCCTCCTGCACGAAGTGCCCGCCCCAGAAGCGCTCGTGCGGCTGGCCCTGCGCGCCCGGGACGTGCTTCTGCAGCGGCTTGTCGGCGCGGCCGAGGATGGGATCGTTCTTGCCGAAGAGCGTGAGGAACGGCTTCTGCCACTTGCCCAGCGCGTCCCACGCGGCGCGGTTCGCGGGCACAGCCGGATCGTCGGGCTCGCTGGGGACGAGCTTGGGGAACGCGCGCGCGCCGGCCTTGTACGCGGCGCTCGGATAGGGCGCGTCGTAGGCGCGGCGCACCTCGGGGGGCAGCTTCTGCACGCAGCCCGAGGCGATGATGCGGCCCACCGGCAGCACGGGCGAGTGCAGAGCGAAGGCGCGCCAGAGCTTGAACGCGAAGGGCATGGGGCGGTCGGCCGTGGGCAGGAAGCCGTTGGCGATGACGATGCGCGCGAAGCGCTGCTCGTTCTCGGGCGCGAGCCGCAGGCCGATGAGCGAGCCCCAGTCCTGGCCGACGAGCGTGATCTCGCGCAGGTCCAGCGTCTCGATGAGCGCGCGCACCCAGGCGACGTGCCGCACGTACGTGTACTCGGCTTTGTCGACCGGCTTGTCCGAGCGCCCGAAGCCGATGAGGTCCGGCGCGATGGCGCGGAATCCGGCCGCCGCGAACACCGGGATCATCTTCCGATACAGGTAGCTCCAGCTCGGCTCGCCGTGCAGCATCAGCACCACGCGGCCGTCGCGCGGGCCCTCGTCGACGTAGTGCATGCGCAGGCCGTCGCCGACCTCTGCGTAGTGGGGCGCGAAGGGGTAGCCAGGCAGGTTCGCGAAGCGCTCGTCCGGGGTCCGCAGGGCGTCCATGCCGCCACGATGTCACAGTGCGATCGCCGCGTGCTATGGTAGCCGCGCTGTCCACCCCGAGGAGCGCACCATGGATTCGACCGTGACCGAGTGGCTGAACCTCGTCTTCCGCTGGATTCACGTGGTGGCCGGCGTCCTCTGGATCGGGCACCTCTACTTCTTCAACTTCGTCAACGGGCCGCTGGCCAAGACGTACGACGTTGACTCGAAGAAGAAGGTGGTGCCGGAGTTGATGCCGCGCGCGCTCTACTTCTTCCGCTGGGGCGCTCTGTACACGTGGATCACCGGCGTGCTCCTGCTCGGGATCGTCTACTACCACGGCGGCGTGAACGTCGCGCCGGACGGTCCGGTGAGCTGGAAGCTCGGCTCGCTCATCGCGTTCGGCTCGCTCATCCTCGCGTGGCCCATCTACGACATGCTGTGGAAGGCCGTGAAGAAGGAGGAGGCCGCGGTCGCGATCTCGGTCGTGCTCACCGCGGCGTATGCGTTCGGCAGGAGCCGCATCCTGACCGGCCGCTCGACGGTGATGCACGTGGGCGCGCTCTTCGGCACGCTGATGATGTGCAACGTGTGGATGCGCATCTGGCCGAACCAGCGCAAGATCATCGCGGGCATCAAGGGCACTGGCCCCGCCGCGGATCCGGCGCTCCCGGCGCCCGCCGGCCTGCGCAGCAAGCACAACCCGTACATGTCGGTCCCGCTCATCTTCGCGATGGTCGGCAATCACTTCCCGGGCGTGTACGGGAGCGACTTCGCGTGGGCGTACATGATGGTGTTCGTGGCGGTGGGCTGGGGCGCGACGAAGTTCCTGTACACGAAGTCCGCGTCGGCCGCTCCGACGCAGTTTTGATGCATCACTTGTGCTCCGGACTGCCGACGTCCGAGCACCTCCAAGAGGTAGTGTTCGGGAAGGTCTGACATGACGGTGCGCGTGCAGCGGCGTGCGCCGTCGCGGCTCAAGCTGGTGGTGGGAAAGGCCGAGGGGTCGTTGTCCTTGAGCGACTTCCTCGTGCGGCGCGGCGGCCTCACGAGCGACTCTGCGCGGGACGTGATCGCGCGCGGCGGCGTGTTCGTGGACGGCAAGCGCCTGAAGGATGCGCAGAGCGTGCTGCGCGCGAATCAGACCGTCGAGGCGCAGTTGACCGAGCGAGGCGAGGCGCCGTCGCAGGACGTGTCGCTTCCCGCGAGCGCGATCCTGAAGCTCGATCGCTCGCTCGTGGCCGTGGACAAGCCCGTGGGCGTGCTGGCGCAAGAGGGGCGCGCGGGCGGAACGAGCCTGCCGGAGCTGACCGCGAAGCTCTTGGCGTCGCGCGGGGAGGCGGCGACGGCGCTGCTCGTGCACCGGCTCGATCGCGGCACGACTGGGGTGACGCTGCTCGCGCGCACGGCGGAGGCGCAGACGCACCTCTTGGAGCAGTTCCGGCTCGGGAAGGTGCGCAAGGAGTACGTCACGCTGGTGCAGGGCGTGCCCGCGCAGGACCGCTTCTCGTGCTCGCTGGCGCTGGGCGCGGATCCGCACACGCAGGGCAAGCGCAAGATCGACCCGCAGGGCGAGACGGCGCACACGGACTTCGAGGTGATCGAGCGGTTCGCCTCGATGACGCTCCTGCGCGCGCGGCCCACGACCGGGCGCACGCACCAGATCCGCGTGCACCTCGCCGCGCTCTCGCATCCGCTGCTGGGCGATGTGCGCTACGGCGGGCCCACGCAGCACACGCGCTCCGACGGTGCGCGCCGCGAGTTCACCCGGCCCCTCTTGCACGCGCTCTCGCTCGAGTGCGCGCACCCCGACGGCGGCCGGCTCCGCGTGCAGGCGCCCGAGCCGCACGACCTGCTCGACGTGTGCGCGTTCCTGCGCGAGAAGCCCAAGCCCTGACTTGAAGCAATGACGACCCACGCCATGACGAACGAGTTCCAGCGCGGCACCGAATCGCTCCCCTTCGCGGCCCTGCGCACCGTGGCCGAGGTGGGCGCCGAGACGGGCTTCTTCCTCTCGCCCACGGGTCCGCTGCGCTTCTTTTTGCGCGGGAAGCCGGACGCGCCGCCGCTGCTCATCCTGCACGGCATGGGCGACACGGGGCCGGGCTGGGGGCCGGTGATCCCGCGGCTGGCGCGGCACTTCCGCGTGCACGCGCTCGACCTGCCAGGGCACGGGCTCTCGGTGGCGCCGGGCGATTGGCGCTTTGACACCATGCTCTCGGCGGTGCGCGCGTACGCGCAGTCGCTGGAGAAGCCGGTCCTGGTGGGCCACTCGCTGGGCGGCTGGCTGGGCGCGCGGCTGGCGCTCGAGGGCGCGGTGCCCCTGCGGGCGCTCGTGCTGGTGAACCCCGCGGGCGCGGCGCTCTCGCGGGAGGCGTGGGAGGAGTTCCGCACGCGCGTCGATGCGCAGGATGTGCGCGCGGCGCGGCTGTACCTGAAGCTCGCGTTCCACGTGCCGCCGCCCCTGCTGTGGCTGTTCCCGAAGGAGGTGCTGAAGGTGATGCAGGCGCCGG
>JAFEBC010000265.1 GCA_018266095.1 Deltaproteobacteria bacterium | reverse complement strand
GCCGCGGGTCCGCGCGCTGCGTCCTCACGGCGACGGGGAAGGGCGTGCCGCGCTGCGCCGTCGTGGCGAGCGGCACCGGCCCGTCGAAGTCCAGCTCGAGATCGTCGGCGCCCTCGTTCTGCAGGATCACGCGCACGCCCGCGAGGCCCGTGAGCGTGCCGCCGATGGCGTAGTACGGATCGGTCAGGCACTCGACGCGCACGTCGGTCACATCGGCGCTGCCGACGACGCCCGTGTCTCCCTCGATGGTGCACGTCTGCGCGGGCCCCACCGGCTGCTGCGCCACCGTGATCGTGTACGGCGTCGCGCTCTGGAGCTTCTGCGGGAACGAGAACGTGCCGTCCGCGGCCGGCGCCACCGTGTCGCCGAGGTCCGTCTTCAGCACGAGCCCCGTGCCCTGCAGGCCCTGGACCACGCCGCCCAGCTTGAACGTCGCGTTCGTGGTGCAGGTGATGACGAGGTCCGTGATCGGCGCGCTCCCCATCGTGCCCGCGGGCGTCGAGACCACACACGTCTGTCGCGGCGCCGAGGGCTGCGTGCGCACCTGCACGAACCAGCGCGCGCCCTCCTGCACCGGGTTCACCAGCGCGAACGTGGTCGACGACGGCGCGATGGCGAGCGTCTCCGTGCCCTGCGCCAGCACGAGGCCGCTGCCCACGTAGCCGCTGATGGTCCCCGAGATGCTGAACGACGGATTCACCGAGCACGAAAGCGAGAGGTCGCCGCCCAGGCCCACGAGGCCCGTGCCATTCGTCACCGTGCAGGTCTGGAGCGGGTTGCTCGGCTGCTTCTTGATGGTGAGCGCATACGGCGTGCCCTTGGGCAGTTGCGTGGCGAACGTGAACGAGGTGGACGTCGACGCGACCGCGAGATCGTCCGCGCCGTTCATCTGCAGCACGAGGCCGGTGCCGGTGAGGCCCGTGATCGCGCCCGTCATGGTGACCGGCTCGGCGTTCACGCACTTGACCAGGATGTCGATCACGTTCGCCGTGCCGACGATGCCGCTGCCGCTCGACACCGCGCACGTCTGCGCCGGCCCCGTGGGCTGCACCCCGACGGTCACGCGGAAGGTCGCGCCCGTGGCCTGCCGCGTGGCGAACGAGAAGGCACCGTTTCCGGACACATGCAGATCGTCCGCGCCCAGGTTGCGCAAGACGAGCCCGCTGCCCACGAGGCCCTCGACCGTGCCGCCGACCGCGAAGCCCTGCGCGCCGGTGTCGTACTGGCTGAGGTCCACCGCCGTCGTCTTGCCGCACCCCGCCGCCGCGAGCGCACAGAGCGCGAGCGTCGCGGTCCCGCACAGGCGTCCGAATTCGGCGCGCGGCGTCATGCAGTCCGATCTTACGTTGACGCGAGCGCAGCCGGGATGACTTTCCCGCCCGAGATGTTCTGATCGAGCACCCCGCGGTCGAGCCCCAGGCCCACGCCCAGCGTCTTGCCCAC
The DNA here is from genome assembly GCA_018266095.1 of Deltaproteobacteria bacterium. Classification (GTDB taxonomy): domain Bacteria; phylum Myxococcota; class Myxococcia; order Myxococcales; family 40CM-4-68-19; genus CAIWCD01. The sequence continues at coordinate 11,173 of JAFEBC010000265.1, read as the reverse complement.
CGACGACAAGGTCGAGCTGAAGCCCACATCGCCCTTGCCCGCGAGCACCGCGTTGCCCGTCGCCGAATCGATCGACGTGGCGCGGTAGTCGTTGTTGGCCGGCTCGATGCCGCCGATGACCGAGCCCTGGAAGGCCTTGCCGATCATCACCATGATGTGGTGATCGCCGTGGTGGTTGCGCCCGTTGTCCGAGTTCTTGAACGTGCGCCCGAACACGTTGAGCGTCATGAACGACACCAGGTCCTTCCACGGCAGGCCCGTCACGTCATCGGTGCCCGCCGCGTCGAGCTGGGTCATGAGGTTGTTGATCGTGTTCACGCCCGCCACGTGCTGCTTGGTCTCGTTCGCCAGCATGGTGTCGGTGTGGTTGTCGCCGCCGAACGGGATGTTGATGCCGACCACCGGCGTGACGCGCATGCGGATGAGCGTCAGCGCCGCCAGCACCTGCGAGTCCGGCCCGTTGTCGGTGATGTTCTGCAGCGTGGACAGGAGCGCATCCGACACCTTGCGCGCCTGCGTCTGCGCGCTCGCGTAGCGATCGAGGAAGGCCCGCTGCGCCGCGTTCCCTTCGCTGCGGTACAGATCGTTCAAGCGGTTCAGGTCCGCGTCGCGCAGCGACTGCAGCGTGTCCTGCCCGATCACGCCCGCCGGATTTCCCAGCAGCTTGTAGAGCGCCGCCGGCGACAGCACCGGCTGCGGGCGCCCGCTGTACGTCAGCGTGGGGCTCATCGAGATCGGCTCGGCCTGCACTGTGCCCAGCTTGGGCGCGAGCTGCGTCGCGAACATCGAGGGCAGCATCTCGTGCTGCGCGACCTTCTCCTCCAGCTTCAAGACCTTGGTGATGTCCGGGTGCACCACCGTGTACGTGCCGTGGTGGAAGAAGCAGGTCCGCTGCGTCACCCACGAGGGCAGGAGCGTCCACGGCTTGGCGGCCGTGTAAGTCTGCGCGCCGATCGTCATCGGCGTCGGCGCCATCAGCGGATCGGGCGAGTGCGAGATGTCGGCGAAGCCGAACGTGCCCGGCACGTTGCAGTTGAGCGGATCGCCGTTCCCCGACGAGCTGAAGATGACGAACTGCGGGTTGGGCCCGGACGGCGTCCCGTCGGCGAAGGCCTTCATCGGATCGAGCAGCACCGCGGCCGGGATCCCGCTCGCCAGCGAGCGCAGGCCCACGAGCCCCGCGCCGAAGAGCGTGTTCATCAGCAGCTTGCGCCGCGTGCTGCTGAGCGGCGGCGACTTCGGATCGATGCTCATTGGCCCACTCCCACGACAGACGGCGACAGACACGCGAGCACGAACGTCGACTTGAGCGCGTCGGTGGCGCTGATGGCCGGCGCGCTCCCCTGCGCCGGGCGCTTCGCGTGCGTGAAGTGATCGGTGAGGATGGCGATGCGCGGCGCGTCGCGGTCGCCGGTGATGCCCATCAGCGTGTGCACCATGTCGGCGATGGCCGTGGTCGGATCGGTGCTCTTGTAGCGAGAGGCAGAGCCATTGTCGACGAGCTTGTCCGCGAGCGCGCCGCACAGGCTCTCCATGCCGGTGCGGAACACCATCGAGGGATCGTTGGCGAGGATGGCGCCCTCGACTCCGCGGCTGAATTGATCCGAGGGCAGCGCGTTGGCCACCGTGCGCACCGTGCCGGAGAGGCCCGACGGGTACGGCGTGTTCACGTCCAGGCCGCACGCGTTGGGCAGCCCGAGGCGGTTCGAGATGGCCGCGCAGAGGTGATCGCGCCGCGCCAGCGGGAAGGTCTCGCCGTTCGCGGCCACCGTCGCCGTGTTGGCCTGGTAGGTGACGAGCGGCGAGGAGAAGAGCTCCTTCACCAGCACCGGCCACTGGTAGTTCGAGCTCTTGAAGGCCGCCACGATGCGCATGAACTCGGGGTCGTCCTCGTTGCACGGCGCCGACGTCGCCCAGGTGCACAGCTTCTGCGACCACGCCGCCGCGAAGCGCGGGTGCCCCGAGAGCTGCGTGCCGAGGTCGAAGATGTTCGAGCCCGCGACGCTCACGCCCTGGAAGGCGAACTGGCCCGGCAGCGAGGTCTGCGCCGCCGCGGTCTGCTCGTGGAAGGCGTACGAGTACGTCTGCCGGAAGAACTGCCGCATCGGATCGAGCTGGATGTGGCAGGAGAAGCAGGCCGTGCTCGGATCCGCGTGCGCCTGATCGAGCGCGGCGAGGCTCTGCGGCTGCGTCTTGTCGGTGCCGTCGATGGACTTGCCCAGGGCCACGATGAGCGTCTGGTTCAAGGTCACGCGCGCCTGGTTCGAGTTGTTGGTGTTCCAGGTCGCCAGGAACGCCGGCGTGGTGAAGAAGCCCACGCGCGGGATGTTCAGCACCAGCTCGGTGGCGGCGCGCAGCGCGGGCAGCATGTAGAACGGCGTGATGGTCTCGCCCGAGCCCGGCTGGCGCGTGTTGACCATGGTCCAGTCGGTGTAGTCGCTCGCCACGAAGATGGACGGCGCCGCGGGCGGGTTGCACCCGTGCTGCGTGCCGTCGGAGAGCGTCACGTTGAAGCCGATCGACGAGCCGATGAACACGTTCTGGTAGAACGACTCCATCACCGACGAGAACCCGGCCTGCTGCTTGTAGACGATGGGATCGAACGGGCAGTTCGCGTCGTACGAGCCCTTGATGTTCTTGTTGTAGAACACCATGAAGTTCGGGCTCGCCGGATCGAACGACTGCTCCGGCGGGATGGGGCCCATCGACGACTGCTGCGTGAACTGGAAGGTCGGGTTCGTCTTGAGCAGCGTGTCGCTGGTGCTGCCGTTGTCGTTCACCGCGCGCTCGTCCACGTACGCGTAGTAGGTCTTCAGGCGCGAGGTCAACATGAAGCGCCGCGTGGTCATCGTCTCGGTGAACGGCCGGCCCTCGCTGATGAGCTGCAGCGCCGTGCGCGCGAACGACTCGCGCAGGTCCTGCAAGAGCGCCGTCTCGGGGAGCTCCTGCGCCGCGTCGGCGAAGTCGCCTTGCGCGGCCTGCGACTGCTGGAACGCGGTGGAGAAGAACGCCAGCATCTTGCCCGTGTACTGGGGCAGCGCCGTCCACTGCACCACCAGATCCTTGAGCGCCGACGGGTTCGCGGCCACCGCGGCCACCTCTTCGTTGGTGGGCGGCAGGCCGGTGAGGAGCTGCTTCACCTTCGCCACCGAGACCGACACGCTCAAGGGGACGAACACGCCGCCGTCGTTCTGCGCCGTGATGACGCCGCCGTCGGTGCCCGCGTCGTCGCCCGCGCCGCCATCCTGGTCGCCGCCCGCCGTGCCCGCGTCGTCGCTGCCCGCGCCGCCCGCGTCCGCGGAGGTGCCCGAGTCCGTGTCCTGGCCCGCGTCGCTGCTCCCCGCGTCGGTGCCGGTGTTGCCCGCGTCGGTCCCCGTGCCCGCGTCTGCCGCCTGGCCCGCGTCCTGTTGGCCCGCGTCGTTCGCGGTCGCCGCGTCGCTCGTGCTCGCGTCCTGGCCCGATTCGTTCTGCTGGCCGATGTCGAGCGCGCCCGCGCACGCCGACAAGAGCAGCGCGAGGGGCAGTCCTGCCGGCCGAGCCCACCTGAGACGTTGCATCAAGGCGCACCCCTCACAGAGGCAGGGCCAGACGAGCGACCCCGCGTCCCACGTTGCGTAACGCGAGGTCCGCGGGGTCCACAAGTCCCTGATGTGCGCGGGTGTGCGAAGGGGATCCGACGGATGTCCAACGCACCCAAACCGCCTCTCGTCACGGACTGTTCTTGTACACCCGCGGTCCGAACTGGTTGAAGATCAGGATGTCCTGGTTCAGGTCGCCCTGGGCGCGCGGGAAGATGCTCCCGATCGTCGCGCCGAAGGCCTTGTCGTTGTCCGACGGCAGCGGCGCCCAGTTGGCCTGCGAGTAGTCCGCGAACGCGTTGCACTGGTTCTTGAGCAGGCGGTGCGGGCGCACGGTGCCGTCGGTCGAGTTGCGCGCGATGAAGATGTCCGTGTTCGCCGAATCGTACGAGATCGGCAGCGCCTTCACGTTGCCCAGACAGTCGGTGCCGATGCACTGCGAGCCGCGGCTCGGCGGCGGGAACTGGCCCGGGTTGTTGGTCACGTCGTTGAAGAAGCCGCACGGCTGGCCGGTCAAGCACGCCGTGTTGGTGAGCAGATGCTCGCTGCCGTCCGTGCCCAGATAGAAGATGTCCGGCCCGCCCAGGCAGTCGAAGTTCGCCACCACCGCCGAGATCGACCCCGGCGACGGCGAGGGCAGGCGGCGCTGCGGCTGGCCCGCGTACACGTCCGACTCGTCCGTGAGCAGGATCTGCCCGGTCTGCTTGTTCGAGTGGTTGATCAGGATGCGCATCGTCTGATCGCGCACGAGCAGGAGGTCCGGCAGGTTCTGGCTGTCCTGATCCAGGTTCGCCACCACGATCTGGTTCACGCGGTTGCTGCTCTGCTGGCCCGCGATGGGCGTGGTGAAGAGCGCGGTCGAGGTCACGTCGATGAAGTAGTTCGTGCCCGTGTTCTGCCAGATCTTGATCTGCCCGCTGTACGAATCGCCGATGACGATGTCCATGAAGCCGTCGCCGTCGAGGTCCACGAACTTCACCGAGGCCCAGTCGGCGAAGATCTGATCGTTGGGCAGGCGCGGATACGTCAGGTCGCTGAACGAGCCGCCCGGCGAGCTCTGGATCAAGAGGCGCGCGGCCGCCGTCTGCGTGCCGTTGTAGAGCGGCGTGCCCAGGATGTACGAGGGCGTGGAGCCGCCGTACTCGGTCGCGGGCGCGACGATGAGCGCGACGGGGCCGTTGACCGACAGCTTCGCGATGTCCATGCCCCACGCGGCGAGCGGCAGGGTGGACACGAAGCTCCCGTTCACCAGCGCCTGCGGCAACAGCGTGGCCGTGTCGTCGTGCGGGAAGTTCCCCTGCTGATCGTTGAGGTAGATCTTCACGCCGCCGATCTGATCGATGCCGCACACGCGCTGCGGTTGACCGCCGCAGTAGTAGTTGTTGAGCCCGTTGGTGTTCGGGTCGCGGTTGAACACCGAGGTGATGAGATCGGGGAAGCCGTCGCCGTTCACGTCGTAGAGCACCGAGCCCAGCGAGTACTTCCACCACACCGTGTTGGCCGAATCGGTGGGCGCGCCGTCGGGCAGGTTGCTCACCGTCTTGTCCACGAACACGCCGCTGTTGTTGATGTAGAGGCGCGACTGGAACGATTCGATGCCCGCGATCATGTCGGGGAAGCCGTCGCCGTTCACGTCACCGAAGGCGTAGTTCCACGTCTGCACCAGGCCCGACGCGGGCGGGAAGAGCGTGTCGGTGGCGCCGCCCTTGGTGTAGTCGGTCGGCTGGCCCACGAAGCAGCCCTGGCCGTCGTTGAGCCAGTAGCGCAGGATCTTCTGGAACGTGCCGCTGGTGGAGCGCACGTCGATCATCGCCAGCACGTCCAGCTTGCCGTTGCCGTCGATGTCGCGCACGTCGTAGCGGACGATCGAGTCGTTGATCCCCTGCGGCAGGCGCGCGAGGCCGCCGCCCGCGCAGGTCTGCGGGGTCGTGGCCTGCGACGACGTCTCGTCGGCGAAGATGCCGTTGCCCTTGTTGATGAACAGGTGCTCCTGGCCGCCGCCGTTGAAGCCGATGAGCAGATCGGGGAGCGTATCGCCGTTGGCGTCAAAGAGCGCCAGCGCGCGCACGTTGCCCGGCGGCGTGCCTGCCGGGAACACCGTCGTCGTAGCGAGCGTGAACGAGAAGCCGTTCGGATCCTTGCCCGCCGTCTGCAGCGCCGACGCGTTCGAGAGCCACGCCTTGAGGCCCTCGGTGTCGTTGCCGGTGATCACGTCGATGTCGCCGTCGCCGTCGATGTCGCCCGCGACCACGCTGTAGGTGAGATCGCCGCTCACCGCCGGGAAGCGCGTGTTGTCCGCGGCGAAGTTGTGCTTGTCGACGCTCTGGATGCGGAAGCCGCTCGTGTGCGTCTTCTTGAAGGTGAAGCTGATCTTCTTCTGCGCCGGCGTATACGTGGCGGTCGCCAGCACGCGCTCTTCCTTGGTGGTGCCCGCGTCGACGACGTACGCCGAGTTGGAGTTGCCGTACGCGCCGAAGCCCCAGATGTCGTCGACGGTGATGACCACGTCGCCGGGCGCGGTCACGTCGGTGCGGCCCACGGTGTCCACGATCGGCGTCATGTAGAAGCCGCTCGTGTGCGCCTTGGTGTACGTGGCCGTGAAGCCGCTCGAGGTGCTGGAGACGATGCTGATGATCTCGCTGTTCGCGCCGTTGTCGACGAGCCAGCGCGTGCTCGTGGGCATGACCACCGTGAGGTTGTTCGGATCGCGATAGCCGGAGAGGAAGTTGCTCCCGACCGCCACGGTGCCGATGGCCACGTTGGTCTGGATCGTGGGCGGGCTGCCGCTCTGACAGAACGGCGAGGCCAGCGCCGGGAGCCCGCCGCGCGTACCGCCGCAGCCGAGCATGACCCAGTCGCGGCCGTCCTGCGCGAGCACGAAGTCAGGCGAGCCGTCGAGGTTCAGGTCGAAGCCGCCGACCCAGTCCGTGGGCGGCGCGTTGACCGGGCTGCCGCCGTACTCGGTGTTGGTCATCGCCGAGCCGTCGTTCCAGAAGATGGAGAGCGCGCCGTTGTTCGACACCGCGTCGTTCCAGAAGACGACGTCGGGCCAGCCGTTGCCGTCGAGGTCCATCGCGCGCGGCTGGAACACGTAATAGTTCTTGTTGCTCGTGCCGCAGCAGTTGTCCTTCACCACCGTGCCGTCGTTGTTGTGCAGGTACTGCGAGAAGTCGCTGAACACACGCGCCTTCCCCGAGGGCACGACCGGGTCGAGGTCGCCGCGCATGAGCCGCGGGTTGCGGCCGCTGTACCCGCCCGTGAACACGTCGGCGACGTTGCTCTGGTTCTGCCGCGTGAACGCGCCGGTCACGCCCGTCCACGAGGGCGAGTAGCGGCCGGAGAAGCCGCGGCCGCCCTTGTTGTTGTTGGACTCCATCGGCATGCGCAGGCCCTGCGGGATGAAGTGGCGCGTGCCGTTGCCGTATGACCACGCGTTGTTCAAGCGCGGCGCCGCGGTGGCCGCGCCCGGGTTCTGCACCTCGAGGTGGTAGACGAGCGAGGTCGCGGGCTGCGCCGGGATGGTGGCCGCGATCGCGGTCGGTCCCAGCACCTGCACGTTGATGAGCGCACAGGCGATCGGGTCACAGAACTCACCGCCGGAGGGCACGAGGTTGGCCGTGGCGCCGATCTGGAAGCCCGTGCCCTGGATGAGCACGCGCGTGCCGCCCGCGGTGACGCCTGCCGCGGGCGAGATCGAGGTGAGCGTGAGCGTCGCGGGCGCCGGGCCGGAGACGTACGTGTACGCGTCTGGCAGCGAGCCCGAGAGCCCGTTGGTGCCCGGGTTCTGCACCGTGATGGCGACGAGGCCCGGCACGGCCGCGGCCGGTACGATGCATGAGAGGGCGGTGGTGCTGGTGACGTTCACCGAGGGCGAGGCCGGCGAGCTCGTGCTGGAGCCGAAGAAGACCTTGGCGCCGTACTGGAAGTTCGCGCCGAGCACGGTGATGGTGTTGCCGCCGCCCAGGACGCCCGCGTTCGGCGTGACGCCGCTGACGGTCGGTTGCGGCGCGGGCGGCAGGTAGATGAACGCGCCCGGGATGATGGCCGACTGGCCGTCGTCATTGGTGATGGTGAGCGCCACGGTGAGCGAGCCCGCGCTGGTCTCGGCGGGCACGGTGACCACGATGTCGGTCGCGCTGGGCGGCTGCGCCAGCGGGGCGTCGGCGTTGCCGAACTTCACCTTGAGCGTGCTCTGCGTGCCCGAGAAGTACTGGCCGTGGATGGTCGCGGTGAAGCCGCCCTCGGGAGGGCCGCTCGTGGGCGTGATGAACGAGAACACCGGCGGCGACTGGTAGTAGTACGCGCCCGGCAAGGACGCGCTCTGGCCGTCCTGGTTGCGCACGAGCACGGCCACGCTGCCCGCGACTCCGGGCGGCGCGGTGACCACGAGCTGCGTGGCGCTGGCGGACACGATCGGCGCCGCGGCGTTGCCGAAGAACACCTGCACCGGCGGCTGGAAGTACGTGCCCTTGATGGTCACGGTGTTGCCGCCCGAGGTCGGGCCCTTGGCGGGCGAGATGGGCGTGTCGGACGCGAACACCGGCGGCGGCACGAGGAAGAGGAAGGCGCCCGGCGCGATGGAGGTCTGGCCGTCCGGATTGGTCACGGCGACATCGGCGACGCCGGGATCGGCCGCGGGCGTGGTGACATTGATCTGCGAGGTGGTCTGCCCGCCGCCCGTGGGCGCAGGCCGGCCCTGCATGAACACGAGGGCGCCCGGCGCGAAGCCCGTGCCGATGACCGCGATCGCGGTGCCGCCCGGCGCGAGCGCTTGATTGGGGAACGCGTGATCGACGACGGGCGCCGCGCCCAAGAGCGTGTGGTCCGAGTAGAGGAAGCCGTTGTTGATCGACGCCGAGAGGCCGTCCGGGTTGGTGATGGCGACGAGCGTCGGGCCGATGGGGCCGCTCGCGGTGAGGCCGGTGGCGAACGCGCTGCTGACGATGGTGGTGCGGTTCAACTGCGAGCCGCCCACGATGGCGATGGCGCCGGTCTGGAAGTTCGACCCCGCGAGCTGCACGTACGAGCCGCCCGTGTCAGGACCGGTGTTGGGCTGGATCGACGAGAGCGTCGGCTGCGGACCGAACGGCCCGTTCGAGTACGTGAACGCGCCCGGCAGCGTGAACGACTGGCCGTCCGGGTTCTTCACGGTGAGGTTGACCGCCGTCGCCGTCGCGCCTGCGGGCACGAAGACGACGAGCGAGTTCGCGCTGCCGTACACGACCTGCGCCTGCACGCCGCCCACGGTCACCGTCGATTGCGGCGAGAAGTCCTGGCCCGCGAGCACGGCGATGGTGCCGCCCGTGAGCGGACCCGTGGCCGGGAGGAGCGAGGTGGCCTTCGGCGGCGGCACGTAGAGCCAACCGCCCGTGAGCACCGCGGTCTGACCGTCAGGGTTGATGAGCTGCACATCGGCCGGACCCGCGAGGCCCGCGGGCGTCACGGCCGTGAGCACGTTCGCGCTCTGCACCTGCACACTCGTTGCCGGCGCGCGCGCGAAGGTCACCGTGGCGCCCGGCTGGAAGCCCGTGCCCGCGATGGTCACCGGCGTGCCGCCGCCCGTGGGACCCGAGTTGCCCGCGTTCGTGCCCGGCGTCGAGTTGGCCACGCTCTGCAGCGTCGGCCGCGCGAGGAAGCTGAAGCCATTCGTCAGCACGCTCGAGCGCCCGTCCGGATGCGTGATGGCCACATCCACCGTGCCCGCAGGCTGGTGCGGCACGGTCGCGTTCAAGATCGACGACGAGAGCAGCCGCACGCCCGCGCCGCGTCCCGCGCCCACGAACACGAGCTCACCGTTCACGAAGTTCTTTCCCGTGAGGATCGCCACCGTGTCCGACGACTCCGGTCCCTGCGCCGGCGTGATCGACGTGAGCTTCGGCGGCAGGCCCTGGAGCAGTGCATCGTTCACGTACGAGAACGCACGCTGCAGCGCGCCCGCCTGGCCGTCGGGATTGATCACGTCCACCTCGACGAAGCCCGCGAGGCCCGGCGGCGCCGTCACCACTGCGTGGCCCGAGTCCGCGAGCACGATCTTCGCGGCCGGATTCGCGCCGAAGTACACCTGCATGCCCGCGGTGAAGTTCGAGCCCGTGAGCCACAGCACCGTGCCGCCCGAGGTCGGGCCCGTCGACGGCTCGAGCGAGGCGATCGCAGGCGGCGGTCCAGGCTGGTAGCCCGCGCGGTACTCGAACGCGGCCGTCAGCGTGGCCACGATCACGCCGCCGCGCTGCAGCGCCACGTCGACCTTGCCCTCACCGTGCTGCGGAATCGTCGCGAAGAGCGCGCTGTCGTCGAGCACCTTCACCGCGGCCACGCTGCCGCCGAAGAGGATCAGGTCGTCGGACAAGAAGCCCACGCCGCTGACCACGACCTGCGTGCCTCCCGCGAGCGGACCGAAGTTCGGCGCGACCGCGGTGAGCTGCGGCTGCGGCGGCGCGAAGGTGAACCCGCCCGTGATCGTCGTCGACTGGCCGTCCGGATTGGTCACGATCACGTCGACCGTGCCCGGCGCCTGCTGGCCGATGGTGCACGCGAGCGAGCCGTCTCCCTGCAGCTTCACATTGCTCGCCGGCTGTCCGCCGACGAAGACGAGCGCGCCCGGCGCGAAGCCCGAGCCGATGACGGACGCATTCGTGGGCGAGAGCGTCGAGCCCGTGCGCGGATCCACGCGCGAGGCGTTCGGCGGCGCGCCGGCCTGGCCCGTGAGGTAGTACGCGTAGCCGAACGCGAGCGTGCCCGACTTGCCATCGATGTTCAGCACGGTCACGTCGACCGGCCCGGGCACGTTGTTGGGCGTGACGGCCACGAGGCGCGTCGAGTCGACCAGCGTGGGCAACTGCGCTTCCGCGGCGCCGAAGAACACGCGCGCACCCGCGGCGAAGTTCTGCCCGTTGATCTGCACGACCGACGCGCCCGTGTTCGGACCCGCGTTCGGCGCCACTGCGCTCACGATCGGCGCGGGCAGATTGGACGTCGGATCGAAGTAGTTGAACCCGCCCGTGATCTTCGCCGAGCGCGCGTCAGGCAGCGCCACGGTCACGTCCACGGGCCCCACGCGCGTGGTCGAGGGCAGGAGCGCAGTCAGCGCGCCCGTGCCGAGCAGGCGCACGTCCGTCGAGAGCGTGTCGCCGAACTTCACCGTCGCGCCCGCGAGGAAGCCCTGGCCGATGAGCGTGACGATGGTGCCGCCCGTGGTGGGACCGGTGCCCGGCACGACGCGCGTGAGCGTGAGCGCCGTGGTGGTCGCGTTGGGGCACGGGTGCGTGGTGTCGGTGAAGTTGAAGCCCGAGGCGAGCGTGTCCGCCTGGCCGTCCGGATTGGTCACGACCACGTCCGCGGGGCCCGGCGTGCCGTGCGCAGTCGTGCCCGTGAGCGTCTGGCTGTCGAGCTGGACCAAGCCCGTGAGCGGGAGGCCGCCGACTGTGGCCGACACGCCCGTGCGCAGGCCGCGCGCCGAGATGACGATGGCCGTGCCGCCCGTCGCAGGGCCGCACGTCGGCGTCGAGCCCGTGATCACCGGCGGCGCCGAGTAGTAGTTGAAGCCGCCCGGCAGCACGTCGCTCTGGCCGTCGGAGTTCGTCACCGCGACATCGACG
>JAFEBC010000264.1 GCA_018266095.1 Deltaproteobacteria bacterium | reverse complement strand
GGCCACGACACCACCGACACCGACGGCGACGGCATCCCCGACGTCTGTGACAACTGCCCGGGCGTCTACAACCCGGACCAGGCGGACGGGAACGGCAACGGCATCGGCGACGCGTGCGACGCGCTCGACCTCAACCCGCGCCACGTCACGGTGGCGCCCGGCGCGGCGACGACGTTCACCGCCAGCGCCGGCGGCGGCAGCTACACCTGGGCCATCATCGGCAACGGCTCGGGCGGCACGCTGAGCGCGAACGGCGCGCAGGCGACCTTCACCGCGGGCCCCGTCCCCGGCGGCGAGGACATCATCCGCGTCACGTCGCTCAGCGGCGAGAGCCTGATCGGCGTCATCACCGTGCAGGCGCAGACGCAGAGCTCGAGCTGCCCCGGCGGCTCCATCGTCTACGCGCCGGGCCAGGGCGAGTACGGCATGATGCTGTTCGAGGACCTCTGGCCGAACAAGGGCGACCTCGACTTCAACGACGAGACCATCGCCTACAACGAGGAGTTCGGCTACGACTCGAGCGGCCAGCTCACGCGCTTCCAGCTCACCGCCAGCGTGCTCGCCGTGGGCGCGAACCTGCACAACGGCCTCTTCCTGCACCTGCCGCTGCCGGCGGATACCCAGGTGAGCGCCACCGAGACCATCGGCGGCGGCGCCCCGATCACCCTGACGCCCGAAGGCGGCGCGCAGTCCGAGCTCGTGTTCAAGCTCGTGGCCGACACGCGCACGCTGTTCCCCGACGCGGGCACGGGCTTCATCAACACCGTGGCGACCGAGCCGGTGCAGAGCGGCCAACAGCTCGTGCTGACGCTGACCTTCGACACGCCGGTCTCCGTGGACGCCTCGCTCGCGCCGCTCGACCTGTTCATCGCGCGCACCGGCGATCGCGGCCACGAGCTCCACCGGCCCATGTACGCGGGCACCGACGCCATGAACCAGGGCCTCTTCGGCTCCGGCGACGATCGCTCGAGCGCGGAGGGCCTGCACTTTATCGACGAGAACGGCCTGCCCTTCGCCCTGGACCTGCCCGCGCTGGTGCAGTGGCCGCAGGAGAAGGCGGCGATCGATCAGGTCTATCCGGCCATCGTGACCTTCGCGCAGTCGGGCGGTGCGTTCGCGCCGGATTGGTACCTGACCGCGACGCCGGGCTCGCTCGCCTACTCCTCGGGCGCAGGCGCGCCGCCGCCCGCGCCGGACGCCATCACCGATCTGCAGTGCGTGCTGCCGCCCATCGCCTCGTTCATCCCGGTCGGGCTCAACGCCTCAGGGCAGGTGCTGGCGTACGGGTACCCGGCGGACTTCTCGGCGCAGCTCATCGTCATCCAGGAGGCCGACGGCAGCATCACGGCGCTGCCGCTGGACGACAACAGCAACCCGAACGCCATCAACGATCAGGGCGTGGTGATCGGATCGACCTACGATCCCAACAGCGGGACGAACCACGGCTTCGCCTGGTCCGCGTCCAGCGGGCTCGTCAACCTGGGCGCGTTCATCCCCACGGCGATCAACGCCTCGGGCCTGATGGCCGGCTACAACCCGAACACCGGCGAGCTGCTGGCGGGCACCGTGAGCGCGGGCTTCAGCTCCATCGGCGCGTCGGGCGGCGGCTACGTGCAGGCGATCAGCGCCAACGGGCAAGTGGTCGGCAACGTGGGCAGCGGCGCCTTCTCCTGGACCGCGTCGGGCGGCGTCGTCTATCCGGCCGCGGCGCTGGGCGGCCCGTCCTCGCAGTTCAACACCGTGAGCGCGTCGGGCCTGGCCGCGGGCCTCTACTACACGGACAACACGTACAACGTCGTGCACTGCATCGTCTGGAGCGAGAGCACCGGACTCATCGACATCGGGACCTTGGGCGGCAGCTCGTGCAGCCCGACCAAGGTGAACGCGTCGGGCCTCTTGGTGGGCGTCAGCAGCACGGCGACGAACGACTACAAGGGCTTCGTCTGGAGCGCGGCGACCGGCATGCTCGAGATCGGCGACTCGAGCTACTCCTCCCTGCAGGACATCAACGACAGCGGCGAGGCGGTCGGCTCCGAATACGACCCGGTCGCGGGGATCGAGCGCGCCATCGTCTGGACGCAGGACGGCGGCATCGTCGACCTGGGGGCCAACACGACTGACCAGACCCTGGGACTGTACGTGAACGAGTCGGGGCTGGTGGTGGGCCGCGGCAACGTGACGGGCCAGCCCTACGACTACATCGCGCGCTGGTCGCTGCATCAGTAGCGGAACGTGCTCGCGAGGAAGACGTAGAGGAAGAGCTGCTTCACCGACGCCTGCGTGTACCCGCTGGCGTTGTCGATGCCGGTGGGGTCGTCAGCGATGGCGTCCTTGCCGGTGCCGTACGAGAACGACACGCCCAGGCGCGAGATGGAGTGATCGCCGAGCAGGCCGAGCGTGGCGGTGCCGCCGATGAGGCTGACCTTCTCCAGGTGGCTGCTCGCCGGATCCAGCGAGCCGTCCGAGCGGACCTGCAGCGCCTGCGCGCCCGAGTTCGAGGTGAACAGGCCCGCGGCCACCGACCAGTCGCGGTTGATGAGGTACTCGCCGCCGAGGT
>JAFEBC010000263.1 GCA_018266095.1 Deltaproteobacteria bacterium | reverse complement strand
CGTCGCTGTGGTTGGTGGCGTCGATGATGTTGAGCCGCAGCGTGTAGAAGAACCCGGCGAGGCGTGCGACGAGGCCGGGGGCATCGGGTGCGGCGACGAGGAAGGTCGCGCTGACGGGCATGGCCGCGAGTGTACGAGGCCTCGTTCACATTCCCAAGCAAACGCTTCGAGCGCGGGCCTTCAACCCTCCACCTCGTCCCGCCAATCACACCACGCCTTGACCAACCTGCTCAGGTCCTTCTTGGCCTTCAGCCGTGTAGCGCCGCCGCCAGGCCCCCGAGCCGTCGAGCCCGGGCGCGGCCAGGGCCGGCAGCGCCCGCCGCGCGAGGCCGTCATAGAACGCCTCCACGCGAGCCTCGGGTGCGAGGACGCCGAGGGAGACCAGCGCCGGATCGAACGGCTCGCCGCGCTCCAACCGCTCCAGCGCCGGCCGGGCCTGCGTCTGCTCGATGAGCCCCAAGCTCTGCCGAAGCTCCTCGTGCAACGCTGCGCGCCCTCCGACGGTCGACCGCGGCAGCAGCGCAGCCAGCGCGCTCCAACCGAGCGCAGCGTGGCGGGCCTCATCGCGCAGGATCGCCTCCAGGGCAAAGCGCGTCAGCGGCTCGCGGGCACCGTCGAGGCCAGCCCTGAAGAGGGCGCACGAGACGGTCTCGCCCACGGCCACCTCGACCGCGAGGAGCGCCAGGGCGCGCGAGAGCGGCTGCTCGGGGAGCGCAGCGAGCCGGGCGGCGAGCGGGCGGCGATCGAGGGACGGCGATGCCTTCAGCACCTGGGCGATCGCGGCGCAGAGCTCGCGGTGGCGGGCCTCGTCAGCCCTCGCGGCAGAGATCGATTCGACGAGCGCAGCATCGGCCCCGGCGAGCGACGTGGCCGTGGCGATCGCAGCGAACACTCCCTCCGAGCGATCCTCCTCTGCGGCCCGCAGCGCCCAAGCCGCAGCAGCGATCGACACAGCGTGCGCGGTGCCGGCAGGAGCCGCAAAGTCGGGAGCGCCGGCGAGCGGGTCAGTGCCCGGCATCGATCGGAGCCGTGCCGCCATCGTAGAGCGAGCAGACAGGCTCTTGCCCGCCGTCGGGGACGTTGGTGTAGCTGACTCCCCAGCCGCCCTCGTTGAGGCAGGAGGTGTAGGTCGCGCACGCGCTCGACTGAGGCGCGCTGCAGCAGGGATCCGGATTGGCGTTGCACGCCGGGATCGCCGAACCGCCGCACGAGGCCCCCGCCGCGACCAATCCGCCCGCGACGGCCAACTCCCGCAACCGCTCCTTCCAGCCCATCGGCCCTCCCGGTCAAGGACTCGCTCGAGAACACACCCCGACTGACTCGGATGATACAGCGACCTGGCGCGACGCCCAGCGGCCACGTCTGCGGCTCAAGGCGCCTCCGCCCGTGGACCCCGCCGCCCTGCCCTCCGTGCTTAGATGTCCCCACCATGAAGCTCGTCCCCACCGCCGCTGAGGCCGTCGCCTGCATCCAGAGCGGCCAGCGCGTCTACGTCCACGAAGCCGCGATGGTGCCCACCTCGCTCACGCAGGCCCTCGCCGAGCGCGCGCGCGACCTCCACGACGTCGAGGTCGTTCACCTGCACACCAACGCGCCCGCGCCGTACGTGGACCCGTCGCTCGCCGGTCACGTGCGGCACAACGCGCTCTTCGTGGGACCGAACGTCCGCGCTGCCGTACAGGAAGGCCGCGCCGACTTCACGCCCGTGTTCCTCTCCGAGGTGCCCTCGCTCTTCCGCGACGGCACGCTGCCGCTCGACGTCGCCCTCATCCAGGTCACGCCCCCGAACCGCCACGGCTATTGCCGCCTGGGCGTGTCGATCGCCACCGCGCGCTCGGCCGTCGACAACGCGCGGATCGTGATCGCCGAGATCAACGACCGGGTCCCGCGCAGCGACGGCCACTCGTCCATCCACGAATCGCGCATCGCCTTCGGCGTCCACGTCGACCGGCCGCTCCCCGAGATCGACGAGGGCCCGCCCGACGAGGTCAGCCGCGCCATCGGCAAGCTGGTGGCCGCGGAGATCCCCGACGGCGCCACGCTGCAGATGGGCATCGGCTCGATCCCGGACGCGACGCTCGACGCCCTCACCACGCGCAGCGACCTCGGCGTCCACACCGAGATGTTCTCAGACGGCCTCTTGCGCCTGGTGAAGAGCGGCGCCGTCACGGGCAGCCGGAAGTCGCGCTTCAAGAACCGCATCGTGACGAGCTTCGCCATGGGCACGCGCGCGCTCTACGACCACTGCGATCACAACCCGTCCGTCGAGTTCCACCCGTCCGACGTCGTCAACGACGCCTTCGAGATCGCCTCGCAGCACGCGATGATGGCCATCAACTCGGCCATCGCCATCGACCTCACCGGCCAGGTCTGCGCCGACTCCATCGGCGACAAGATCTTCAGCGGCATCGGCGGCCAGATGGACTTCGTCCGCGGCGCGGTGCAGAGCCCCGGCGGCAAGGCCTTCATCGCCCTGCCCTCCACGGCGAAGAATGGGACGGTCTCGCGCATCGTGCCGCGGCTCGCGCCTGGGTCAGGCGTGGTGACGACGCGCGGACATGTGCAGTGGGTGGTAACGGAGCACGGCGCGGTGAACCTGCGCGGGCGCACGCTGCGGCAGCGGGCGGAGATGCTGATCTCGATCGCGCACCCGGACTTTCAGAGCGAGCTGCGAAAGGCGGCGGCGGAGCGGCGGATCTTTGGGTGAAGGCGCAGTGGCTCGGGCGCGAGAGCCACCCTGGTCCTGAAATCGGACCACCCCTGGTCCTAAAATCGGACCATCCCCGGTCCTGAAATCGGACATTCTGGAGCCGCCCTCTGGCGTCTTGAGAGCGTGAGCGCGTTGGCGCGCTTCTTGGAAAGCGGCCCACGTGGCCGTCTCTCCCGCATCGGCTGCCGCCGCGCAGTCCACCTCGTATCGCCGCCGCGAGCCAGAGCGAACGCTGCTGCACCAGCTCGTCCGGACGCACTGGAAGACCTTCCTCGCCGAGGTCGCGAGCCGCACCGACGGCGGCAGCCTCCCTCGTCACGTCACCGCTGAATTCGAGCGCTACTTGCGCTGCGGGATCCTGGCCCACGGCTTCGCGCGCGTGCGTTGCGCGGCCTGCGGCGACGAGCTGCTGGTCGCGCTCTCTTGCAAAGGGCGAGG
>JAFEBC010000262.1 GCA_018266095.1 Deltaproteobacteria bacterium | reverse complement strand
GATCCCGAGCGAACCGCGGCTTCAAGCTCAGCAAGCTTCTGAGCATGACCCATGCCAACGCGCGCCTTGACGCTCGCCACAGTGTCAGCGAGCTGCTGCGAGGCGGTCGAGGTGACGGTGTCTGCCGGGGTGGCGGCCGTTTCGGCCGAGCGCTGGGCGCGAGCTGCACCAGACGCAGAGGCCCCGGCAGGCGTGGCGGCCTTGGCGGGGACTTGGGGGATTGGGTTCTCTGAGACCTTCATACATGCCTCTTCGCGGGAAAGAGTCCTTCACCCCCCGCTTCGGCACGAATGATCAGGTCGTTAAGGGAACGGGCGGCTGAATCCGCCGCTCACCTAGCCTTGAGGTGCAAAGTCTCAATCGATCCCAGCGGTTGCAAGGTCTCACACGATTTCTGGAGCGGGGAACTCTCAGACGATTTCGGCGAGGTGTCAGACGATTTCTGGCCGGGGTGCCCCTGGGCCTCCAAGGTCTTCGCGATCCCCAGCCCGCCGTTCTGGTGCGCCACCGCCTCCGCCAGGGCCTCCGCGAACATGTCCGCGTGGATCGACGCCCCCGGCGCGCTCGACTTGCCGAGCAAGTGCGCAGAATCGATGAGCTTCTGCAGCAGCAGGGCCTCCATCTTCTCGGCGGCCTGGTCCTGCGTCGCGTTCGAGTTGATGGGGGCGAGGAGCGACATGGCTAGATGACCTCGATCTCGGCCTCGAGCGCACCGGCGGCGCGCAGGGCTTGGAGGATGGCGATGAGGTCGCGCGGGCTGGCGCCGAGGCTGCCGAGCGCCTTGACCAACTCGTCCACGCTCGTCGTGGCCGGGAGCGCCATCGGCTTGCCGTTGCTCTCGGCGGTCTGGATGGACGCCTGCGCGGTGGACACCGTGCTCCCCTGGCTGAACGGCTGTGGCTGCGACACCACGGGGCTCTGCTGGATGGTGACCGTGAGGCCGCCGTGCGCCACCAGCGCGGGCCGGATGCGCACGCGCTCGCCGGCCACCACCGTGCCCGTGCGCTCGCTCACGACCACGCGCGCGCGCACATCGGATTCAACCTCGATGCCCTCGATCTTGCTGATGAGGGCCACCGCGTCCTTCATCTCCGGCGCCTTGACCTCGATGGCGGCCGGGTCGAGCGCCTTGGCGACTTCGCTGCCGAAGGCTGCGTTGATGCCCTGGGTGATGCGCTGGGCCGTGGTCGCATCGGGCCGGCGCAGCTCGAGGACCAGCGGGCCCGCCGTGAGATCGACAGTGACCGCGCGCTCGATGGTCGCGCCCGCGGGGATGCGGCCCGTGTTCGGCTGCCCCTTGCGCTCGCGCGTGCCGGCCGCCTCGACGTCATAGCCGCCGACCTGCAGATTGCCCTGCGCCACCGCGTACACGGCGCCATCGGGCCCGAGCAGCGGGGTCACGAGCAGGACGCCGCCCTCGAGCGAGCGCGCGTTGCCCAAGGAGCTCACCGTCACGTCCAGAGTCGTGCCCGGCCGCGAGAGCGTCGGCAACCGCGCGGTCACCATCACCGCGGCCACGTTCCGCACGCGGATGTCCTTGCGATCGAGCCGCGAGCCGAAGCGCCCCAGCATGCCCGCGATGGCCTGCGCCGTGAACGCGGTCTGCTCGGTGTCGCCCGTGCCCGCGAGGCCGACCACGAGGCCGTACCCGAAGAGCTCGTTCCCGCGCATGCCCTGCACCTCGACGAGGTCCTTGATGCGCGCAGGCGCGGCCTGGCTGGCGGTGCTGACGAGGGCGATGAGGGCGGCGGCGATGAGCGAGCGAAGCGTTGTCATGAGCATGTCCTCAAAAGGGCCAGATCCAGCCGAGGTGCCGCGCGAACCAACCCTGCTTCTGGTTGTCCGAGAGGTCGCCGCGGCCCGTGAACTCGATCTCGGCGTCGGCGACCATGGTGGACTTGATGGAGTTGTCCTGCTCGATGTCGATCGGCCGGATGACTCCCGAGATGTAGAAGTGCTGCTCTTCGTTGTTCACCAGCACCACGCGGTGGCCCTCGACGAAGAGGTTGCCGTTGGGCAGCACCCGCCTCACCATGCTGGGCACGGTGGCGATGAAGCGCTCGCTGCGGCCGCTCGTGCCTTCGCCGCGGAACTGCTGGTCGACGCTGCCGGTGATGCCGGTCTGGAGCGTCTGGTTCGTCGACTGCGGCGAGATGCGGTTGAAGAGCGCCGCGAGCTGCAGGTCGGTCTTGGAGTTGCGCGTGAGGTCGGTGTCGGAGGAGCGGCGCGCGTCGGCGATCTCCTCGATCTTGATGACCACGAGGTCGTTCTCGCGCAGCGCGCGGGCGTCCGTGTAGAGCATGGCCGCGGGCTGGTCGGCGTGCCAGAGGCTGCCGGGCGAGGTCTTGTCCTCGCGCGCCTCGACGGGGGGCAGCGTGTACTCGCGCTGGCGCGGCTGGTGCGGCGCGATGTGCGCGGGGCCGCAGGCCGAGGCGAGCGCGGCCAGTGCGATCGTGGCGAGCGAGAGTGCGGACGCGCGGTTCATCACGGCACCTCGAGGATGAGCTCATTGCCCGCGCGGCGCCCTTCGACGCGGCGGCCCGAGGGCAACTGCGCGCAGGCGCGGCCCGGAGGACACGGCACGACCCGCGCGAGCTGGACCAAGGACAGCGTGCCCGAGCGCAGCACCACGTGCACCGGCGCGCCTGGCATCCACGCCGGATCCTGCACCGCGCCCTGCTCGACGATGGCCCCGGGCTGCATCGGCCGGGTAGCCACGGCGCCGAAGGGAATGTCCGCGATGGGCGCGCGGCCCGAGCGGATCTCGTGCTGCGCGCGGATGACCGAGCCCTCCAGGCGCTCGCCCGTCGCGATCGGCCGCTGCGCGACCCACACCGGCGCCGTCACGCGGACCTCGGCGAGCGACATGCCTTCGCAGCGCGCGCCGCCGATGCCCGAGCCTTCGATGCGCACGGGGACGGTGCCCGAGGAGACGATGAGCTGATCGAGGTCCGCCGTCTCGACCACGCAGCCGCGCGGCCCGATGAAGCGGATGGCCTCGACCTGCGAGCCCGGGATGGCGCCCGCCGCCGACACGGCCTTGATGACGGCGGGCGGAACCTCAGCCGCGAACGCGGGGACCGACACGACACAGAGTGCGAACAGGATCGCGCGCATGGTTACCTCAGGCTGGTGAGACGCTGCAGCATCTGGTCGGCGGTCTGGATGACCTTCGAGTTCAATTCGTAGGCGCGCTGCGTGGAGATCATGTCGATCATCTCCTCGACGGCCTTCACGTTCGCGCTCTCGAGGTAGCCCTGCGCGAGCGTCCCGGTGCCCTGCTCGCCCGGCTTTACGCGCGTGGCCTGGCCCGACGCCGCGGTGGGCACCATCATGTTGTTGCCGATGGTGTCGAGGCCGGCCGGGTTCACGAACGTCGACAGCTCGATCTGCCCGAGCTCCTGCGGATCCGTCTTGCCCGCGACCTGCGCGGTGACGACGCCGTCGCTCGTGATGGTGATCTGCGTCGTCTCGGCAGGCACGGTGATGCGCGGCTCGATGGACTCGCCGTGCTGCGTGACGAGGACGCCCGTGGAGTCGATGCGCAGGTTGCCCGCGCGCGTGTAGGCCTCCTCGCCGTTCGGCCGCAGCACGCGGAAGAAGCCCGAGCCCTCGATGGCGAGGTCGGTCTGGTTGTTGGTGTTGAAGAGGTCGCCCTGCTGCTGCGAGCGCGTGGTGGCCATCGGCTTCACGCCCAGGCCGACCTGGAGCGACGACGTGCTGCCGCCGCCGCGCGGATCCGGCCCCTGCGCAGCCCGGAGCGTCTCCGAGAGCATGTCCTCGAACTCGGCGCGCTGCTTCTTGAAGCCGACCGTGCTCGCGTTGGCGAGGTTGTTGGAGATGACGTCCATCTTCAGCTCTTGGGCGTTCATTCCGGTGGCGGCGGTGTACAGGGATCGCAGCATGGGTTCTCCTTCAGCGCACGCGACCGAGCTCGTTCGAGCGGTCGCCGATCTTCTTGTAGGCGTCGATGGCCTGCATCGAGGCCTCGAAGTTGCGCTGGGCCGAGACCATCTCGACCATCGACTCCAGCGCAGAGTGGTTGGACTGTTCGACCGCGCCGGTGACGACGCGCGAGTCGGTCTGGGCGACCTGGTCGGGGTTCGCGCTGATGAGCGACGAACCGAGCCGCGTGGTCTGGCCCGTGAGCTTGAAGGTGCCGAGGCGGCCGATCTCCTGGCCGTCCGACATCATCATGCCTTCGGCGGTGATCGAGAGGCTGGTCTGGGGCGCGATGGAGAAGGTGCCGCCGTCGCGCGAGAGGACCGGAAGGCCGGCGGCGCGCACGGTGCCGTTCGCGTCGACCTGCAGGCGGCCGTCGCGCGTGTAAGCGGTGGAGCCGTCGTCCTTGCGCACCGCGAGGAAGTTGCCGTCCTCGGGGAGCACGTCGAGCGGATTGCCGGTGACCTGCGTCGGGCCGGGCTTCAGATCGGTGCCGGTGCCCATCGCGCGCGGGTAGGCGCGGATCGAGCCCTCCTCCGCGAGGATCGTGTCGAAGACAGGACGCGACGCCTTGTACCCAGGCGTGGTCGCGTTCGCGAGGTTGTCGGCGATCGAGTCGAGCTGCCGCTCCCTCGCCACCGCGCCCGCCATGCTGACGTACATCCCGTCGGCCATTGCTGCCTCCGGGCACACCTAGAGCAAGCCGCGGGCCAGCGCGAATTCGCCCAGGACCAGCTGCGAAATCGTCTGAGACATTCGCTTTGGCGACAGGGTGCGCACACGTAAGCGGCTGAATTGGCCGGGCGAAACATGCCGCGCGCAGGATGTGCCACCCGGGCGCACAGAGGGCTTTCCCCTGGCACGGCTTCATGCGCGCCCGCCGTACTTAAGGAGGGATCTCCTCGTGCCGAGGAGCTTTTCATGGAGCCACGTACTCAGCTCGATTCGTTCCTTCGCATCCTCAAGGGCCGTGAAGACGCCGCGGTGCGCATCCATGCGGCGGCGATTCGCGACGTCGCGTTCGCGCACCGGGAGCTCGAGGAGCACGAGCGGCGCATCGAGAGCGAGCGGCCGCGCGGGTCGTCAGCGGGAGAGCTGCTGGATCACGAGCGGACGATCCAGCGCATGCGTGGCGTGTCGCGTGAGCTCGCGCAGAAGGTGCAGAAGGCGCAGCAGGCAGAGGTGAAGGCGCGCCAGGCCGTGCAGGGCGCGCATCAGCGGCTGGAGACGATCGTGAAGGTGGCGTCGCGGATTCGCGCGGGGATTCTGGATGCGCGGGACCGGGCGGAGCTGCGGGAGCTGGATGACCTGGCGGTGATGCGGTTTCAGCGGGCGTGAAGCGCACCCACCCGGAAAGCGCTTGTTGCGCACTGTTAGCGTCGACGAGAGGAAGCGCGGCTCGTACGGGCTGACTTGGGTCGACGAGTCGCTCCCTCCGGCCCCTGCAACGCCGCGACGACAGCGTCTGGCGCGGGATACTGAAGGGCAGACATCGGGCGACGAGCCATCGTCCCCAGCCACTCGTGCAGCACTCGCCGACGCACGAGCCGCTTTTCAGGCGGCAGCACGTCCAGAAGCCGGGCGAGAAGGTTGGCTCGTCTGAACAAGTCGCCAGACGAAACAGCCAGGTCGCGCATCCAGTATCTGGCGGCCAGTTCGTTGTGCCCCTCGCGATAGGCACCAGCGCGCACCACCCCAGCTTCCAGCATTCCCAGCGCCGCCGATGGGTCGGGAACGATTGCAGCAGGTGCCGATGACTGCTGGAGATCATCTTCAGCGCGGCGCGAGGATCGTCGTCTCGGACGACGAGGGAGATCGGCAGGTCCAAGCAGTATTCTTCGAAGTCGAGCTTGCCGAAGCGCGTGGCGCGCATGAGGGACCACTCCGTTCTGTGCGAGAGCAGCGCACGAACGTGCATTCTCCCTGAGGTCGGGCGTGATTGGCACTGCGAGCGCCTGGTACGACGCAATTCAGCCCTACGCCGCATCCCCCATCTTCGACCCCGCCGCCTCGCGCAACAGCTCGAGCGCCTGCGCGTGCAACTGGCAGATCCTCGGCTCGCTCACGTCCATCATCTGCGCGATCTCCCGATACGTGCAGCCCTCTTGGTAAATGAGCCCCAGCACCGTCCGCAGCCGCTCGGGCAAATTCTTCACCTGCTGGGTCAGCCACATCACCTTCCGCGACCGGTCCAGCTCCTCATCCGGCGCGGGCCCCGTGCCCTCGGGGATCAGCTCCGGGTCCAGCGGGGCCGGTGGCAGCGCCGCGCCTTCGACCTCGGTCAGCTCCTCGGTGCTCATGCCCAGGCTCCCTGCGATCTCGTCGTCGGTCGCGGTGCGTCCCAGCTCCTGCGTCATCTTGCGGCGCGCCTTGGCCACCTGCTCGCTGCGGGCGCGCATGCGGCGCGGGAGGTGATCCAAGCGGCGCAGTTCATCCAGCATCGCGCCGCGCACGCGGTGCTCCGCGAACGACTCGAACTTGGCGCCGCGCCCGTGCTCGAACCGCCGCGCGGCGTCGACGAGGCCCAAGGCGCCGGCCGTCCAGAGGTCGCCCTCGATGCTCGGGTTTCCCGTGCGCGCCGCGATGCTGCGCGACAGCCGCAGGAGCATGGTGGCGTGGCGCTCGATGAGCACGTCGTCTTCGGTGCGCGCCGGCGCGTAGGCAGAGTGGGCACGATGCATGGGGCTACCCGATCGAGGGCGCTTCCCGGAGGAGGCGCTGGTAGAGGAACTTCATTCCACCGTCGAGGGGCGCGGTGGGTGCTTCTTGGAACAAGCGCGCGCCGACCTGCGTGAGGGCGCGGGTGGCGAGCGAGGCGGGGAAGAGCTCGACGAGCGGCTTCTGGGCCATGACGGCGCGGTGCATGTTCTCGTCGCGCGGAACGGAGCCCAGGTACTTGAGCTGCACGGGCAGGAAGCGCTCGGCGATCTGGCCGAGCCGGCCGAAGAGGTCGCGCGCGGAGGCCTCGCCCTGCGCCTGGTTCACGATCACGTTGAAGGTGCGCATGCCGCCGCGCTGGCAGACGACCTTGAGCGCCGCGTACGCATCTGCGAAGGAGGTCGGCTCGGGAGTCAGCACCAGCACGGCTTCCTGCGCCGCGCCCGTGAAGAAGAGCACGTTGTCGCCGATGCCCGCGCCCGAGTCGATGATGACGACGTCGTAGCGGTCCTCGAGCGGATCGAGCGCGGTGACCACCTGCATCTTCTGCGCGTCGGACAGGTGCGTGAGCTCAGGCAGGCCGCTGCCCGCGGGCAACACGCCGACACCCGACGGTCCGGGCGCGATGGCCTGCTCGACCGAGATGCTGCCGTCGAGCACGTGGCCCAGGTGGTACTTGGGCTTGATGCCGAAGAGGATCTCGACGTTGGCGAGGCCGAGGTCTGCGTCCATGAGCAGCACGCGATCGCCGCGGCGCGCCGCCAGCACAGCCAGGTTCGCGGCCATGTGCGTCTTGCCCACGCCGCCCTTGCCGCTGAACACAGCGATGACGCGAAGCTGCTTGTGCGCCTGCGGGTTCACGCCGCGCAACCCCGCGGCCTGGTCGTGATCGCTGCCCATCGAATCGCGCTCATTCATGATCCCAGCTCCCCAGCACGAGGTCGACGAGGTCGCCCCGCGTCACCGCGTGGATGTCTTCCGGCACGCGCTGTCCGTCGCACACACAGCTCACGGGCACGGCCAGTTGCGTCGCCGCGCCGACGAAGCTCGCGGGCGCGATGGCCTCGTCGAGCTTGGTGATGATGAGGCGCTCGGGCGACAAAGGCCGCGCACGCTCAGCCGCCGCGGCCAGCTCACGCGCGCCTGCAGCCGCGGAGAGCACGAGGTGCAGCTCCACGCCCGGCACGCTGCGCACGAGGTCGGCCTGACGCGCGATCTGCTCCGGCTGCGACCGGCCCGCGGTGTCGATGAGCACGAGCTCGCACTTGTCCAGCCGCTGCATCGCCGTCTTCAGCTCGGCCGCGTTGCGCGCCACCAAGGCCGGCACGCCCATGATCTCGCCGTAGCGCGCGAGCTGCTCGCTGGCGCCGATGCGGTACGTGTCCACCGTCACGAGGCCGACGCGCAGTCCCTGCTCCATCAGCGCGCGCGCCGCGATCTTGGCCAGCGTGGTCGTCTTGCCCACACCCGTCGGGCCCACCAGCGCCAACGCCCGCTTGTGCCCGTGCAGCCACGGCGCCTTGTCCGAGCGCAGCTTGTGCTGCAGGAGGTCGCGCACCGCCGTGAGCAGCGCCAGAGGCTTGACGGGCGTTCCTGACGCGAGGGCTTCTTTGACGAGTTGGGCCGCCTGCGTCTGCGACAGGCCGCGCTCGACCAGCGCCGTGTTCACATCATCGATGGCCGCGAGCGGCATCCCGCTGCGCTGCTGTCCGAGCGAGCCGATGAGCTCCCGCGCCTCCGCCAGCGCGCTGCGCAGCGAGGCCACCTGGCTCGTCATCTCCGAGGGCGCAGTCTCACGCGGCACGATCCGCCGCAGCTCCTCGGCGAGCTCGTGGTTGCGCTGCAGGGGCTCATTGCTGCGCGTCTGCGGCCCCCGGTCTGGCCGGTCCTGGCGCTCATCCCGGTCCTGCGCCCGCGAGGAATCCTGAGTGCGCATCGGCGCTTGCGTGCGCTGCTCGCCCTGCTCCTGCTTGCGCGAAAAATCGTGTGAGACGTGTTGAGGCACCGCAGTGGCGGCCAGCTTGTCGTCGTCGATCGCCGCCATCACCTCGAACTGCGCCTGCCGGAAGATCCCGCCGGGCACCTCACGCGTGTGCAGGACGATCGCCTCCGGTCCCAGCGCAGCGCGCGCCGCGGACAAGGCCTCGCGGGCGTTGGCACCGCGGAAGGTTCGGATGACTGAGTGTTCCATGACGGTCTCCTCTCGATTCGGCTAGAGCTGCACCGCTCCAGCGGGCTCGATCGCAGTACCAGGGAGCAATTCGCGTGCCGACACGACCCAGAGGTCCGGCACGAAGCGATTGGCGAAGTCGAACAGCGGCTTGCGCAGATCGGGCGGCGCCAGGACGACGGCGGGCTTGCCCGAGGAGGCCAGGGCCGCAGCGCGCGCTTCGAGCGAACCCAAGAAGGCGCGGGCCGCGTTCACTTCCGGCGAGAGCAGAATCTCACCGTCGCTCTGCGCCAGCGAGCCGCGCAGCGTGTCTTCGACGTTGCGGTCGAGGGTGATCGCGTGCACCACACCCAGGTTGTCCGACAGGCGCGCCGTGATCTGCCGCGACAGGCGCCGGCGGGCCTGCTCGACGAGGAAGCCCGTGTCCTTGCTGCGCGGCGCGTTGTCGGCGACGGCCTCGAGGATGGTCCGCATGTCGCGGATGGAGATGCCCTCGCGGAGGAGCCCGCGCAGCACGCGCACGAGCTCGCCCAGGGACAGCGCGCCCGGCACCGACTCTTCCACGAGCTTCGGGGCCTCTTTCGCGGTGATGCCGAGCAGCTCCTGCGTCTCCTGGCGCCCCAGGATCTCGTGCGCGTTGCGGCGCAGGACCTCGGAGAGATGCGTGGTCACGACCGACGCCGGGTCGACGAGCGTCAGCGACGCCGCCTCCGCGCCCGCGCGGTCCTTCTGCTCGATCCACACCGCCGGCAGGCCGAACGCGGGCTCCTTCGCCGTGATTCCCTTGACCGCAGGCGGGGTTCCGCGCGGGTCCAGCACCATCAGCCGATCCGGCCAGGCGTTGCCGCGCGCGATCTCCTGCCCGCGCAGCAGCATTCGGTACGCGTTGGCCTCCAGCCGCAGATCGTCGCGCAGGTGCACCGCGGGCATCACCACGCCCAGCTCCTGCGCCAACTGCTTGCGCAGCGCGATCACGCGGGCCGGCAGCTCGCCGCCCTTGTTCTGGTCGATGAGCGAGAGCAGGCCGAAGCCGAGCTGCAGCTCGAGCGGCTCGACCACCAGGACGTCCGACATCTTCTCGCCCTTGGACTTGTCCGCCTCGCCCTCGTCGCGCTTGGGCCGCGCGGACTGGGCGCGGATGTTCTTGGCGCGCCGCGAGAGCATGTACGTGCCGCCGGCGAGGCTCAGGAACGCCACCGTGGGCATGCCGGGCAAGAGGCCGAAGGCCGCGAACACGCCCGCGGCGGCCTGCAGCACGACCGGATCGCCGAGGACCTGCTGGCCGAACTGCGTGCCGAGCGCCGCGCCCGAGCCCGCGCGCGTGACCACGATACCGGCCGCGGTCGAGACGAGCAGCGCCGGGATCTGCGACACGAGGCCGTCGCCGACGGTGAGCAGCGTGTAGGTCTCGGCCGCGTTCAGGATCGAGAGGTGATCGCGCAACAGGCCCGCGAGCAGGCCGCCGACGATGTTGATCCCGGTGATGGCCAGGCCCGCGACCGCGTCGCCGCGCACGAACTTGCTCGCGCCGTCCATGGCGCCGAAGAACTCGGTCTCGCGCTCGAGGTTCTGCCGGCGCGCCTTGGCGCCGTTGTCGTCGATGATGCCCGCGGCGAGGTCCGCGTCGATGGACATCTGCTTGCCGGGCAACGCGTCCAAGGTGAAGCGCGCCGACACCTCGGCGATGCGGTTCGCGCCCTTGGTGATCACGGCGAAGTTCACGACGAGCAGAATCAGGAACACGACCGCGCCGACGATGAGGCTGCCGCCCACCGCGAAGCGTCCGAAGGTCTCGATGAGGTGACCGGCGGCCTGCGGGCCCTCGCTGCCGCGCAGGAGGATGAGGCGCGTGGTGGCGACGTTCAGGCCGAGCCGGAAGAGCGTGGTGATGAGGAGCAGCGACGGAAACACCGAGAAGTCGAGCGGCTTGGTGAGCGAGAGCGAGACGAGCAGCACCAGCACGGCCAGCGACACGTTGAGCGCCAGCAGCGCATCGAGCGCCATCGCGGGCAGCGGCAGCACCATGATCGACAAGACGCCGAGCACGGCCACCGGCAGCAGCAGATCACCCGACTTGTTCGCGGTCTGCGTCGTCATGCGGCCTTGGCTCCCATGCGGCGGCCCGTGAGGCGGTAGACGAACGCGAGGATGGCTGCGACTGCCTTGAAGGTCTCAGCGGGGATCTCGCGCCCGACCTTGACGCGCTTGTGCAAGAGGCGCGCGAGCGGAATGTTCTCGACGATGGGGATGCCGTGCTCGTGCGCCAACTCACGCATGATCTCGGCGAGCTTGCCCTTGCCCTTGGCGATGACGCGCGGCGCGCCGTCTTCCTTGCGGTAGCGGATGGCCACGGCCACGTGCGTCGGGTTCACCACCAGCGCGTCCGCGCGCGGCATCTCCTTGACGATGCGGTTCTTGGACAGCTCGCGGTGCTTCCGCTTGCGCTTGCCGCGGAGCATGGGATCGCCTTCATCCTCTTTGTGCTCTCGCTTGGCTTCTTCGCGGGTCATCTTCATCCTCGAGGCGTACCGGAGGCGAGACACCGCAACATCCATGCCTGCCAAGAGGACCAGCGCGAGCGCCATCTTGTTGCCGAGCGGGATGAGCCAGGCGGCGGCGCCGTCGAGCAGCGAGGTCGCGGGTGCGTCCGTCAAGGATCCGAGAGCCAGGAACCTGACGCGCCAATTGCCCGCCACCAGGGCCGCGATGACGCCGATCTTGGCGAGGGCCAGGCCGAGCTCGATGAGGCCGTCCTTGGTGAACGTCTTCAAGATGCGCCCGCCGCCCAGCCGGGTGAGGTCGGGCATGACCTGCTCCATCCACACGCCGCCCTTGGTCTGCGCGATGGTGGCCACGACCGCGCTCAAGGCCGCGCTGCCGCAGATGAGCCCGGCGAGCATGGCCACGTGCAGCTCCGCGCCGCTTGTGACGGGTGCGCCGCTGTGGGCGACGGCCGAGAAGTTCTGACGCAGCAGCGCGACGAGCGCGTCTCTCAAGGGCTGCGCGAGGCCGAGGATGGCCGCCATGCCGCCTGCGATCGAAGCCGCCGCGACGGCGTCACGTCCGAGGGCGATGTCGCCCTGCTCCCAGGCCTGCTGGAGCCTTCGCTCACTGGCTGCTTCTGTCCGATCTTCTTGGGATTCATCAGACATGGCGGGCCTCTAATGCGTCAGCGCCGCCACGGTCGCGCGCGCGATCAGCTCGCACGCACCGGGCCCGAAGAGTGTCAGAGAGGCGCCGCCTGCGAGGATGGCGACGGTGAAGCCGATCGACTGGAGGTTGATCTGCGGCGCGAAGCGGCCCGCGAGGCCCATCACGAGGTGTCCAGAAGTGACCGCCACCAGCAGCGGGAACGACGCGCGCGCGCCCAGCGAGAGGCCCTCGATTCCCTGCTGGACGGCCATCGCGCCGAGCTCATGCAGGCTAGCGAAGCTCCCCGGCGGCACGTGCTGCAGCGAGCGGCAGAGCCACAGGAGCGCCTCGCGGTGCACGCCGGCCGAGATGGCGATGCCGAGCGTGACCATGGAGAAGAGCTGCGCCACCGCTGGCGAATCCGAGCCGTTGAGCGGGCTCACCTGCGCGCCGTAGCCCAGGCCCATCGAGAGGCCCGCGATGTGTCCCGCGGACGACGCGATCTCGAGCAGGAAGCGCGCACCGAGCGCGCCGAGCAGGCCCAGGATCGATTCGAAGGCCGCGTGCGTGGCCAATTGTCCAAGCGTGTCGGGCACCACGGGCCGCGGCGCGCCCGCGCCCAGATAGGCCGCGGTGGCGAACACGACCGCCATGCCCATGCGCACGCGCGCCGGGATCGAGCGGATCGACAGCACAGGCGCGACGGTGATCAGCGCAGCCGCCCGGAACAGCACCAGGAGAAATCCCCAGGCGTAGGGCATCAGCGCCGCTTCCATGGCCTATCGCACCGTCATCTGCTGCAGGCACATGGCGAAGAAGGCCGCGAGCCGCTGCACGATCCACGGGCCCATGAGCCAGAGCACCGCGAGGAGCGCAGTCATGCGCGGGAGGAAGCCCACGGCCGGGTCGTTCACCTGCGTCGCCGCCTGCAGCACGCCGACGCCCAGGCCGACCACGAGCAGCGCGCCCAGGATGGGCCCGCCCACGACGCCGATGATCATCAGCCCCTGGTGGAAGAGCGAGACGCCGAGGTCGCCGCCCATGTCAGAAGCTCCTCAAGAGCGAGCCCGCGAGCAGATGCCAGCCGTCCGCGAGCAGGAACACGCCCAGCTTGAGCGGCAGCGACACGAGCGTGGGCGGCACCATCATCATGCCCAGGCTCATCAGCACCGTGGCCACGAGCAGGTCGATGACGAGCAGCGGGATGTACACGTACAGGCCCATGCGGAAGGCCGTGGTCAACTCGGAGATCATGAACGCGGGCGCGGCCACCGTCAGCGGCACTTCCTCGCCCTGCACGGGGCGGCCCTGGTTCGCGGCCTCGTAGAAGAGCTTCAGGTCCTCGGTGCGCGTCTGCTTCAGGAGGAACTCGCGCACCGGCGCGGCGGCCTTCGCCATCGCCTGGTCTTGCGGCAGCTTGTCTTCGAGATACGGGCCCAGCGCGTCGTCCCAGACCTTGGTGGCCGTGGGCGCCATCACAAAGCCCGTCATGGCGAGCGCCAGGCCGAGCAGCACCTGGTTCGGCGGCAACTGCGGCGTGCCCAGGCCCTGGCGCACGAACGACATGACGATGACGATGCGCGTGAACGACGTGAGCGAGACGATGACGGAGGTCGCGAACGAGAGCGCCGTCAGGAGCAGGAACAGCTTCACCGCCGCCGACCCGCCGCCCCCGATCTGGAGGTTCAAGAGCGGGTCCGTCGGCATGGCCATCAGCGAATTCACGGCATCGATCCCGCGTAGGCGCGGCGGCCGGCCACCAGCTTGCGGCGCAGCTCCATGCTCTCGGCGTCGT
Organism: Deltaproteobacteria bacterium; assembly: GCA_018266095.1. Classification (GTDB taxonomy): domain Bacteria; phylum Myxococcota; class Myxococcia; order Myxococcales; family 40CM-4-68-19; genus CAIWCD01. The sequence goes on along the minus strand of JAFEBC010000262.1, from coordinate 6,285 downwards.
CGTTCATCAGCGAAGCGAACGACTGCGCGGGCGAGGGCGACTGCGGGCGCGAGATGCGGCCGATGACCGCGCTCGCCATCTGACCCACGGACATCGCGGGCTCCTTCACGGGCTTCTCGTTCGCGGCCGTGGCGGGCTCGGTGTACTCGCGCGTCGCCAAGAGCGTCACGCCGGCCTCGGAGGAACCGAGCAAGAGCGTCTCCTTGCCGAACCGCGCGAGCACCAGCGTGCGCTTGGCGCCGAGGTCCGTGGTCTCGAGAATTTCGAGACGGCGCGAGATGGCGTGGCGCTTCTTCAGCACCAGCGTCACCGCGAGCAGCACCAGCGGCACCACCACGATCCACAGGCTCGAGAGCGGCAGGTGCGGCGTGTTCGTGGGCGCGGTGGCGGCCGTGAGGGCCTCGGAGAGCGGGAGCTGGTCGATGAGCTTGGTGAGCATGACGTCCTCGTCCTAGCGGAGCCGGGCCACGCGCTCGGCGCGGCTGACGATGTCGGTGAGGCGCACGCCGAACTTGTCGTTGACGACCACGGCCTCGCCGCGCGCGATGAGGCGCCCGTTGACGAGGATGTCGAGCGACTCGCCCGCGATCTTGTCCAGCTCGACCACGCTGCCGGGCCCGAGCGCGAGCAGGTTCTGGATCGACAGCCGCGCGCGGCCGAGCTCGACGCTCACCTCCAGCGGGACATCGAGCAGGAGGTCGAGCTTGCGGCCTTGGTTCTCAGAGGGTTGGTTCGTGGGTTCCATGGTCAGTCTCCTTTGCGAATCCGAGGCCAATCAGGCCGCGCTCGCCTTCGCGTTGGGATCAGGTTGCAGGCCCTGGCGCAGCTCGACGGCCATGCTGCCGTGCTGGACCTTGGGCGTGCCTTCGAGCTTGCGGCGGCCCTCGATGAGGATCTGCACGGGCGAATCCTCGTCGGTGGTCAGCGAGAGCACATCGCCGTTGTCGAGCTCGAGCAGCTTCTCGAACGTGAGCCGGGTGCGGCCGAGGAGCACGCGCACCTCCACCTTCACCTGCTCCAGCTCGCGCTGCAGGGCCGCGGCGAAGCGCGCGTCGCTGCCCGGGTTCATGCGCGGCGGCGACGAGAGGCGCGCCTTGGCGGGCTCGACGGCAGAGAACGGAATCACGAGCTGCAGGCGGCCTTCGATGCCCGACGACACCTGGAAGGAGCTCGCGATCACCACGTCAGAGGGCGGCGCGATGTTGGCCATGCGCGGGTCGATCTCGAAGCGGACCACCTTCGGCTTGAAGGGCAGCACCGTCTCCCAGGTGTGCTCCATCGCGTCGGTGAAGAGCGTGAGCAAGCGGCGCAGCACGAGCTGCTCCACGGCGGTGAGCTCGCGGCGCGTCTCAGACGAATCCGCCTGCTTCACGCGGCGGTCGCCGAGCGCAGCGGCCAGCAGGGCCTCCGCGAGACCAGGCTCGAGCACGAGCAGCGCGTGGCCGAAGCCAGGCCCGAGCGACAACACCGCGAGCACGCTGGGCGCGGCCAGGACCGAACCGAAGTCCACGAACTTGAAGAGGGCCGCGGGCGAAGTCGACACGCGCAGACCCAGGCGAGTGCGGCCGGCCAGGCCCGAGGCGAGGAGCGAGGCCACCTGCTCGTTGATCGCGTCCAGCGTCGGCATCTGCCCGCGGAGGATGCGGTCCTGGCTCGTGAGATCGTACGGCGTCACGGGCGCGCCGTTCGACGAGGTGGCGCCCTGCGGCACCTGCCCGTCGCGGATCGCGCCCATCAGCGCGTTGATCTCTTCTGGGTTGAGCGTATCCGGCATGGCGGCGGTCTCGGGGGGCTACTGGATGACGAAGTCGGTGATGAAGAGCTGGCGCACGCGCGCGTCGCGGGCGATCTCGTTGCACTTGGCGAGGAGCGCCGTCTTGATGAGCTCCAGGCCCGCCGAGCCGCGCAGGTCCTCGGCCGTGCGGTCCGAGAGGTAGGCGATGAAGGCGTCGCGGATCTGCGCCTCGCGCGCCTTGAGGTAGTCCTTCTCGTGGTCGCCCGGGACCTCGAGCTCGAAGGAGAGGCGCGCGTAGCGATCGACCTCGGGGTTGCGGAGGTGGACGACGAAGTCCGCGATGCGCAGCGTGGGACCGGCGCCCGGAGGCGCGACCGCCTTGCCCTCGCCGCCCTCGGACTTGCCTTCGCCGCCGCCGTGTTCGCCGCCCTCGGCCTTGGCCTCGCCGCCCTCTTTGGCCGCCGCCGCAGGCGCTGGGGCAGCGGGCTTGCGGATGAGCATCACCACCGCGCCGAGCACCCCGACGAGGAGGACGGCGTTGACGATGAGCAGGATCGTCGGCAGGCCTCCGCCCTTCTTCTCGGCGGCGGCGGGGGCTGGGGCTGCAGCGGTATCGGCCATGGAAGTTTCTCCTGGCCGTCCGTAGAGCAAGCTGCGTGCCTGCCGGTGGTGCTTGGATTTGTTGGGGAATTCAGCCCGCGTCAGAGAGGCTGGTCAAAACGCTGGCGCGGCGTCATGGGAACCTTCGTCAGGATCGTGACGACGGGTTCCTGTGGACAAGTGTGGGTAGAAATCGTCTGAGACCTGATTGAGCGATGCGACCTGATGGAGCGACCTCCATTGGAATGCGTGCTCGCCCGATCACTCACCGCAGAGGCGCCGAATCGCGGAAAGACAAGCTCGCCATTTCTTCTGCGCTTCTGCGCCTCTGCGGTGAACCATCGCTCGAGCACATCTCGCGCGGACGGAGCCTAGGGGTCGCGCGAACGAAGGCTACGGAGCGGCGACGCCGAGCGGATCACCAGCGCCGACCTCGACGACGAACGCCACGCGCCGGTTCATCTCGCGGTTCTCCGGCGTGTCGTTCGGCACCAGCGGCCGCGTCGAGCCGAAGCCCACGGCCGACAGGTAGCGCGGCTCGATGTGGTGCGCCTCCTCGAGGTACGCCGTCACGTTCGCGGCGCGCGCCGAGGAGAGCTCCCAGTTGGTGCGGTAGCGGCCGCCCACGTTCGCGGTCTCGTCGGTGTGGCCTTCGACGCGGATGGCGCGCTTCAGGTCCGCGAGCTCCTCGGCCACGGCGTCGAGCACGGGCAGCGCGTCCGGGACCAGCGCCGACGACCCCGCGACGAAGAAGCGCGCGGCCGAGAGGCGAATGGTCAAGCGGCGGCCGTCGGTGTCGATCATCACCGACTGCATGCGCGTGCGCTCGAGCAGCATCGGCTTCAGGCGCCGCTCGAGCTTCTTGCGCAGGTTCTCGATGGCCTGGCCCGTGGGCGGCCCCTGCTGCGGCGAGCTGCCGATGTTGCTGGAGCAGCCGCCCTCCGACGGCGGGCCCTCGAAGATGGGCGGCGCCCCCACGCCACCCGTGCCGGCGAAGTGCATGGCCCAGCGGATGGACGCGGCCGTCTGCGCCAGCCGCTTGTTGTCGACGCGGCTGACCGAATACATGACGACGAAGAAGGCGAAGAGCAGCGTGATGAAGTCTGCGTACGAGACGAGCCAGCGCTCGTGGTTCTCGTGCTCTTCGTGGTGCTGCTTGCGGGCCATGACTTACGCCGCTTTCTTGGCCGGCGCCGCGTGGCCGCCGGTGAGCGCGCGCAGCTTCTCTTCCAGCACGCGCGGGTTCAGGCCTTCCTGGATGGCCAAGACGCCCTCGGCGATCATGGTCTTGCGCTCCTTCTCGGCCGTGAGCTTGCGCTTGAGCTTGTTGGCGATGGGCAGGAGGATCAGGTTGGCGATGCCGACGCCGTACACCGTGGCGACGAAGGCGGTCGCGATGCCGCCGCCGAGCTTTGAGGGGTCGTTCAAGTTCTCCATCACGTGGATGAGGCCGAGCACGGCGCCCAAGATGCCGACCGTGGGAGCGAAGCCGCCCGCGGTCTCGTAGACCTTCGCGCCCACCACGCCCTCCTCGTACTCGGCGTCCATCTCCGCCTCGAGCGTGCCGCGCGTCACCGCCGGATCGAGTCCGTCGACGACGAAGCCGAGCGCGCGCTTCAAGAACGGATCCGCGAGCTGCTGGATGCGACCCTCGAGCGCCAGCACGCCGTCGCGCCGGGCGATGCCCGCGAGCTCGACGATCTCCGTGGCGAGGCCCGAGAGGTTCACCTTCTTCTCGGTGACGGCGGAGAGGCCGGCCTTCACGCCGCCCATGAAGTCCTTCATCGGGTACGCGACCATGGTGGCGCCGAGCGTGCCGCCGAAGACGATGAGCGCGGCGGTGCCCTGGAGCACCGACTCGATGTGGCCGCCTTCGAGGTGCTGGCCGAGGAGGATGAAGCCGAACGCGGCGACGATGCCGCCGATGGTGGTGATGTCCATGACTAGGATTCCCCTTCCAAACGCTCGAGCACGAGCGGGCCTTGCAGGATGCGGCGGCGGAACGCGGCCACGCGCGCGACCACGGCGTCGACCGGCTCGCGCACGAGGAGGTGCGCGCCACCGACGGTGGTCAACATGGTGTCGGGAGTCTTCTCGACCATCAGGATCTGGTCGGCGTTGAGGACGACCTCGCTGCCGTCGAGACGTGTGAGCTGGATCATCGGAGTGCACTCCCTTCAAAGACGATTCGGCACGAAACGCGTACTGGTTGAGCTTTGTTGGAGCGCCCCGAGCGGGGTGTCCTCAACCATCAGCGCTTCAATGAGATCAGCTCTTGGAGGAGCTGATCGGCGGTGTTGATGGTCTTCCCGTTCGCCTGGAAGCCGCGCTGCGCCGAGATCATGCGGACGAACTCGGTGGCGAGGTCCACGTTCGACTGCTCCAGCGCGCCCGCGGCGATCTGTCCGCGGCCGCCCGTGCCCGCGAGGCCGACGGACGCCTGGCCCGACTCGGTGGTCGCGGCGCTCAGGTTGTCCGACACGCGCGAGAGCCGGTCGGCCGCGCTGAAGGTGGCCACGGCGACCTTGCCCAGCGGGCGCGTCTGGCCGTTGGTGAACGAGCCGTTGATGGTGCCGTCGTTGGCGATCTGCACGCCCGAGAGCTCGCCCGAGGCCCAGCCGTCCTGGCTGGCGAAGGTGACCGTCGAGCTCGACGCGTACTGCGTGAGCCCGTCGATGCCGGTGCCGCCCGCGGTGGTGCTGGTGCCGAAGTCCATGGTCAGCGCCTGCGGCTGCGTGGCGCCGTTGGGGTTGAACGAGCTCGACTGCGTGGAGTCGACGAGCTTGCCCTGCGCGTCGAACGACATGGTGCCGGTGCCGATCTCGGTGGGCTGGCCCGGCGTGCCGCCCTGCACGCCCGCGCCGTCGGTGAGCATGTGGTACTCCCACGTGCCCGCGCCGGTCTTGCGGAAGTACACGCTGGCCTGGTGCGCGGTGCCGAGCGAGTCGTAGATGGTGGTCGAGGTGGCGAAGTTGCTGGTGACGGTCGGGTTCGCCGGATCGAACGGCGCCGCGATGACGTTCGCGCTCGCGTCCAGGTTGGCCTTGAGCTTGATGGTCGACGAGGGCTGCGGCTGGGCCGTGGCCGTGCCGAACGAGAGGTCGCCGAGCGTGCTGGTGATGGCGCCCGTCTGGTCCGCCTCGTAGCCCTGCACGCGCATGCCGGCGAGGTTCACCATGTAGCCCTGCGAGTCGACCGAGAAGCGGCCGTCGCGCGTGTAGAAGTCGCTGGTGGTGCCGTCCTGCGAGCCGTGCACCACGAACATGCCGTTCCCCTGCAGCGCGAGGTCGAGGGCGTTGCCGGTGGCGGTGAGCGAGCCCTGCGTGAGGATGCGCTGGGCCATCTCCAGCTTGCTGCCGAGGCCGATCTGGCCGGCGCCGATGACCGACTGCGCGAGCTGATCCGCGAAGGCCGCGCGCGTCTGCTTGAAGCCGATGGTGTTCGCGTTGGCGATGTTGTCGCCGATGATCGTCAGGTCCTGCGAGTTGGTCTCGAGGCCGCTGACGCCTGAGTAGAGCGAGGTCAAGAGGGACATGGTCGTTCTCCTTGGTTTCTTTGAGAGCTAGTTGGAGGTGGGTTGGTCGATCTCGAGGACGTCCGCGAGCTGCACGTGCGTTCCGCCGACCAGCAGCTCCGCGGTGCCGGTGGCGTAGGAGATGCCCGTCACGCGGCCGTAGCCCTCGGTGACGGTGGTGACGGCCTTGCCCGACGAGTCGGTGGCCGCGAGCTTCAGGTGGTAGTTGCCGGTGGGCAGGAGCGTGCCCGCGTCGTCGCGGCCGTCCCAGGTGGAGCTGAACTGGCCCGCGGCGGCGCCGCCGAACTTGAGCGTGCGCACGACCTTGCCGTTGTCGTCGGTGATGGTGGCGGTGACCGATGCGGCGTCGCTGCCCAGGTTGCCGCGCACGCTCGTGGACGAGCCGGAGGTGAGCGAGATCTGGTCGGAGTTGAAG
>JAFEBC010000261.1 GCA_018266095.1 Deltaproteobacteria bacterium | reverse complement strand
TCGCCCGAGGCCCGGATCGTGTCCGCGGGGCCGTCCAGCTCCATCCGCTGGGCCGACATCGCGTCGCCCTGCTCGCTCACGATGCGCGCGCCCTGGGCAGCCACGGCCGACGCCTTCGCGCCGCGCTGCGGAGCCTCGCCCGTGAGCACCGGCGCCGTCAGCCGCAGCGAACCAAACCGCGCCTCAGCCGGCGACCCGGCCGGCGGCAGGACCTGGGCCGACACGCCCTCGAGCATGAAGCGCCCGTCGTCCCGCTGCAGCGTGAGCGCCTGGGCCTCGCCCGACGCGACCACCCGGCCCTCCACGAGCCGGTCGAAGCGCGCGCCACGCAGGACGAGATCAGGCATGCCTTCTGCCTTCGGCGCGTCCGCGCGATCGCTTGAGCCAGAGCACGCAGCTTGCATGAGCGCGATCCCCAAGGCCGTCCCCGCTGCCCTCAGCGCCTCTCGAACCCCGCTGTGACGATGGCGCCGCACTTGCAGGAGGCTAGCACCCTGCAAGGACCGTGTCGAGGCGATCCGACGGGATCGAACCGGTTGATTTCAGGAAGGAAAGCCCCCCTTGACGGCGGGCTCGAATCGATCGATCCCGCGACCTCCCCGTGGATCCTACGCAAGACGCGGGCCTGATTTTCACCTGATCGCGGGACGTTCGGGCGAGTCCGGCTGTCGCTTCCAGCGGCGGTGCATCCAGACCCACTCGTCGGGCCGCAAACGGATCTCGCGCTCGATCTCGGCGGTCGCGGCAGCGGTCACGGCCAGGGCGTCGGCCTCGCGGTCGCCCGTCTCGGGCACGGGCACGCGGCGCAGGACCACGCGGTGGCGGCCATCGGCCTCGCGGTGGGCGCAGGCGAAGAGCACCCAGGCGCCCGTGCGCACGGCCAGGTCACCGGCGGCCCTGGGCGTGAAGGCGGGCCGGCCGAAGAAGGGCACGAATTGGCCCTGCACGTCGGTGTCCTGGTCGATGAGCAGGCCCAGAAAGCCCCCGTCGCGCAGGAGGCGCAGCATGTCCTTGGCGAGGCCCGGCCGCCCCCGCCACAGCGTCTTCACGCCCGCGTCGGCGCGCGAGTCCTCGAGGAGCCGGGTCAGGCGCGGATCCTGGGCCTCGCGGGCCACGGTCGCGCAGTCGATGCCCTCGTGCGCGAGCCGGCGCGCCATCAATTCCCAGTTGCCCACGTGGCAGGCGACGACCAGGGCGCCCTTCCCGCTCGCCTTGGCCGCGGCCAGGAGGGCCGTCTCGTCCGGCCCGAGCAGCACCTCGTCGGCGAGCCGCGCCTGGACCTTCCGGACGGCGATGACCTCCAGGGCCGACCGCCCCAAGTGCCCGAAGGCCTGGCGCGCGACCTGCTTGCGCCTCGCGTCGGTCCAGTCCGGGAAGGCGAGCTGCAAGTGCGCCAGGGCCAGCGCCCGCTCCTTGGGCACGAGGAAGTACGCGAGCCGCCCCACGCCCGCGCCCAGCGCCCCCGCGAGCCGCCAGGGGAGCAGCGCCAGGAGCGGCCGGAACACGAGCAGGGCCCGCACACGCAGCTCGCGGCGGAAGCGCTTGGCCAGCGACACCTTCCGCGGCGGCGCTGGCACCGGCTCGGCAGGGCTCGGCTCCGGCACGTCCGCGCTCGGCTTGGGCTCGCTCATGCGGCGGCTCAGGTCTTGGGCGGCTCGAACGCGTGCGCCGGCGGCTCAGGAGGCGGCCAGCCCACGGTCGCGCCCAGCCAGGCCTCGCACAGGTCGCGCACGGCCCCGCGGCCGCCCTCGCGCTTGGAGACGAACGCGCACTTCGCCAGCACTTCAGGCGCCGCATCGGCCGGGCACGCCGACAGGCCCGCGCGCTCCAGGGCCGGCAGGTCGTTCACGTCGTCGCCCATGAAGCACGCCTCCGAGGGCGACACACCGGCCTCCGCGCACAGCCGCTCGAAGTCGGGCCCCTTCTGCCGCGAGCGCTCGAAGATGGGCGAGAAGCCGAACTCCAAGAGCCGCGCCCGCGAGAGGTCGGCCTTGCGGCCCGTGAGCACCGCGAGCTTCATCCCCAGGCACACCTGCATCAGCTTGAGGCCATGCCCGTCGCGGACGTCGAAGACCTTCATGGCCTCGCCGTCCTTGCCGTAATACAGGCGCCCGTCGGTGAGCGTGCCGTCGATGTCGACGACGAGCAGCTTGAGCTTCTTGAACACCTCGGGCGCGATCATTCAGGCCTTCCCCGGCAGCGCGGCGCGCAGGCGCACGAGGTCGCCCAGGAGCTCGTCCCACATCGGATACGTGAGCGAATTCGGGCCGTCCGACCTGGCCTTGTCCGGGTCCTCGTGGACCTCGCAGAACAGCGCATCGATGCCGATGGCCGCCGCCGCCCGCGCGAGGTGCGGCGCGAGCGTCCGATCGCCGCCCGTGGTCGTCCCGCCTGGCCCCGCGCCCGGCCGCTGCACCGAGTGCGTCGCGTCGAAGCACACGGGCGCAAAGCCGCGCATGGTGAGGAGCCCGCGCATGTCCACGACCAGGTTGTGGTAGCCGAACGAGCTCCCGCGCTCGGTCAAGAGCACGTTCTCGCAGCCCACCTCGGCGAGCTTGTCGACCGCGTTCTTCATGTCCTCGGGCGCCACGAACTGGCCCTTCTTCACGTTCACGGCCCGCCCCGTCTTGCCCGCGGCGAAGAGCAAGTCGGTCTGCCGGCAGAGGAAGGCCGGGATCTGCAGCACGTCCACCACCTCGGCGGCCTTGGCGCAGTGGTCGAGCTCGTGCACGTCCGTCAGTACAGGCAGGCGCCCCTCCTCTTTCACCTTCTTGAGCACGCGCAGCCCCTCGTCGATCCCGGGCCCGCGGAAGCTCTTGCCGCTCGTGCGGTTGGCCTTGTCGAAGCTGCACTTGAACACGGCCGGCAACCCGTGCTTCTGCGACAGCTCGGCCACGCGCCGCGCGGCCCGCAGCGTGATCTCCTCGCCCTCGATGACGCAGGGTCCGGCGATGAGCACGAGCGGGTGCCCGCGGCCCGCGGTGTAGGGCCCGATCTGGCTCTGGGCGACCATCTACGCCCGCGCGACCGGCGTCCCCGGGGGCACCTCGACGGCCTTCTCAGCCGCCTTCTCCGCGGGCTTCTCGGCCTTCTCGGGCGGCGCGCTGGCCACCGGCGGCGGCACGCTCGCGGACTTCTTCTTCTGCTGGTCGAGCGCGGCCTTCACGAAGCCCGTGAACAGCGGGTGCGGCGAGAACGGCTTGCTCTGGAACTCGGGGTGGAACTGGCAGCCGATGAAGTACGGGTGGTCCGTGAGCTCGATCATCTCCACGAGGTTGAGCTGGTTGTTCACGCCGCTCATCACCAGGCCCTTGGCCTCCATGCGCTCGCGGTACTCGTTGTTGACCTCGAAGCGATGGCGGTGCCGCTCGCTGATCTCGGTCCGCCCGTACACGCGCGCGGCGAGCGACCCGGGCTTGAGGCTGCACGCATACGCGCCCAGGCGCATGGTGCCGCCCTTGGCCGTGACCTGCTTCTGGTCCGCCATCAGGCTCACCACCGGGAACTGCGTCTCCTCGTCGAACTCGACGGAGTTCGCGCCCGGCAGGCCGATGATGTTGCGCGCGAACTCGATGGCCGCCATCTGCAGGCCGAGGCAGATGCCGAAGAACGGCACCTTCTTCTCGCGCGCGTACTTCACGGCCTCGATCTTCCCCTCGGTGCCGCGCACGCCGAAGCCGCCCGGCACGAGGATCGCGTCACAGCCCGCCAGGAGCGCCTCGGCGCCCAGCTTCTCGATCTCGCTCGAGTCCACGAAGTGCAGGTCCACGCGGCAGTCGTTGCCGATGCCGCCGTGCACGAGCGCCTCGTTGAGCGACTTGTACGAGTCCGTCAGCTCGACGTACTTGCCGACGACGCCGATGCGGACGGCGTTCTTGGGCTCCTTGATCGCCTTGACGATCTTCTCCCACTTGTCCAGGCGCGGCGCGCGGCTCCAGATGTTCAAGAGCTCCGCCACCTTGTCGTCCAGGCCCTCTTCATTGAGCGCGAGCGGCAGCTCGTAGATCGTGGACACGTCCGCGGCCGTGAACACGCTGCCGGGCTCGACCGAGCAGAAGAGCGCGATCTTGTCCTTGATGTCCTTGGGCAACGGCCGGTCGGTGCGGCACAAGAGGATGTCGGCCTGGATGCCGATCTCGCGCAGCTTCATCACCGAGTGCTGCGTGGGCTTGGTCTTCACCTCGTGCGCAGTCGAAATGTAGGGCACGAGCGTCAAGTGGATGTAGAGGCAGTTCTCGGTGCCCACGTCGTACTTCATCTGCCGGATGGCCTCGAGGAACGGCAGGCTCTCGATGTCGCCGACCGTGCCGCCGACCTCGACGATGAGCACGTCGTTGCCCTCGGCCGCGGTCCAGATGATGCGCTTGATCTCGTCGGTGATGTGCGGAATCACCTGCACCGTCTTGCCGAGATATTCGCCCTGGCGCTCCTTGCTGATCACCGACTGATAGATCTTGCCGGTGGTGGCGTTGTTGTTGCGCGACATCTTGCCGGTGGAGAAGCGCTCGTAGTGGCCGAGGTCGAGATCGGTCTCGCCTCCGTCGTCGGTGACGTAGACCTCGCCGTGCTGGAACGGGCTCATCGTGCCCGGGTCCACGTTGATGTACGGGTCGAGCTTCAGGTGCGTGATCTTGAGGCCGCGGTTCTCGAGCAGGGCGCCGAGAGAGGCCGACGAGAGGCCCTTGCCGAGGCTCGAGACGACTCCGCCGGTGACGAAGATGAACTTGGTGCGCTTTCCGGGCCGGACTTCACCGCGGGTCGGGCTGCGTGGGTTGCTCATGCGGTCCTCCTCTCTGGCGACGCGGGCGTCGCGCTCTTGTGAAATGCCGCGAACAGCTCGCGGACGTGATCGAGATCGGCGGGCGTGTCGACGGCCACCGAGTGGAAATCGCCGACGCGCACGTGCAGCGCGTGGCCGTGGAAGAGCGCGCGCAGTTGCTCGAGGCCCTCGGCCTGCTCCAGCGCCGTCTCGGGGAGCCGCGCGAAGGCCTGCAGGAACGGCTTGGAGAAGCCGTAGAGCCCGAGGTGCGCGAGGGGCTGAACGAGGCCCGGCGTGCGCGGGAAGGGAAGGAGCGAGCGCGAGAAGTAGAGCGCGCGGCCCTGCGCATCGAGGACGACCTTGACGACCGAATCCTTGTGCTCCTCGCCAGCGGCGAGCGGGCGCGCGAGGGTGCCGTAGTCGACGCCCGTGCGCATGAGCGCCGCGAGCGTGGCGATGGCCTCGGGCTCGACAAGGGGCTCGTCGCCCTGCACGTTCAGGAAGGCGTCGCCGGGCAGCTCGCGGGCAGCCTGGGCCACGCGCTCCGTGCCGTTCTTGCAGGCGGGATCGGTCATCACCGCGAGGTAGCCCGCGTCGCGCACCGCCTTCGCGATGCGCTCGTCGTCCGTCGCCACCGCCACCGTGTTGAGCCCAGGCGCGCGCGCGCAGGCCTCCGCCACGCGGACGACCATTGGCTTGCCGAGGATGTCGGCGAGCGGCTTTCCGGGCAGACGGACCGCGGCGAAGCGCGCAGGGATGACGGCGGTGAGGTGCACGACGCGTTGTAACAACGGCGTCACGCGGGATGCAACTTGAGGTCGGAAGGGCGATGTTTCACGCTCGAAAATACGCGTGAATCCATGACGATAGCGTGCGCGATGCGATCGTCCACACCTTCATTGCGTGGAACGAATCGGGCCCCTTGTGCTGCGGTCGCAGCGCTAGTTCGGGAAGCGCGCCAGCATCTCTTCCTTGGTCAGGGGCGCCCGATCCTTCGCGTTCGTCCGCTGGTTGACGATGAGCTGATGGAGCTCGCCCGACTCGGGGACGAAGAGGGTGAACCCGTCGCAGTTGATCATGAGCTGCTTGTACATGGGCTCGACCTTGCACGGGCCCAGCCGCTCGTAGACGTCCTTGAGCTTCTGGTCGACGCGCATTCCATCGGCGGTGTGCAGGGACGTGTTCTCGGGGCTGGTGACGGAGATGGACAGGACCTTGCCGTCCTTCCCCGACAGGGAGAACGGCTGGAACGGCGCGCGCTTGCGCGTCACCTGGTTCGAGTCCTTCCAGTAGGAGAGGGTCTCGCGGCCGGTGTCGGTGCGCTCGTAGAAGCAGTCGGGCGCGCAGGCCTTGGCGAGCGCGAGGAGGTCGGCGCCGAGCTTGATGTCGCCCACGCTCTCGCCGAACACGATGAGGCCTCGCCTGGCGGCCTGCTCGAGCTGCGGGAGCTTGCTCTTGATGGTGGAGAGGGCCTGGTCGGAGTCCTGCTTCGTCCTGCCAGTCTCGGAGTGCGCGGACGGGATGAAGACCCCGAGGCTCGCCACCCAGGCGTCGTCGATCTCCGCGCCGGGGGTCCGGTCGAGGTGGTCGATCTTGTACGAGACGCTGAGGCCTTCGGGGCACTGGATGTCGACGCTCGTCCCGCCGAACAGGAAATGGCAGCGCTTCTCGTACCGCTCGACGAGCTCCCTCAGCGTCGAGCGCATGGAGGTGCCGTCGGTGAGCGCGACGGGCGCGCCGCGGCCCTCGACATGGATGACGCGGAGGTCGCGCTTGCCGTCGTCGCGGGGGACGAGGGTCACCGTGTAGCTGCGGCCGTCGTCGGTGCAGGAGAACGTCTTGCCCGCGCCGCGCTTGCAGCCCTGGGGCGGCGCATCGCGGAAGGCCTCGCCGAGCTTCCAGCCGTCGAAGCCGACGCCCGGCATGAGCAGGTGATCGCTGCCGCCGCCGGGGGCGAGGTGCGCGACCTGCGTCTGCGCGACGCCTTCCTTGAGGTCGAGCTTGAGCACGGCCCCGCCGGACTGGCCCTTGACGCCGAGCTTCTTGGTGCAGATGGGCACCGCCAGGACGCCGGGGACCTTGCCGAGCGCCTTGCCGTCGATGCTGGCCTCGGCGGAGGTGTCGTTGCCGGAGGTGTCGACGGCGGTGACCGTGACGGGCGCGGTGCGGGCGCGGGCCTCGATGGTGAGGGCGCGCGTGTCACCTTCGTTCAGGTCGAGCGCCTCGCCGTCGGGGAGAAAGCACGGCTCGTCGAGCACGATCTTGTGCGCGCCGGCCGGCAGCTCCAGGCGCTGCGCCTTGACGCTCTTGCCGTCGACCGAGAGGGCGAGCTCCGCGGGCTTGGTGACGATGGTGACCACGGCGAAGGTGGGCGCGAGCTTGAACGAGAGCGCGGCGCCCTCGCCCAGCGTGCGCGTCTCGGAGAGCGCCTTGTAGTTCTCCTTCTGCACGGCCACGAGGTGCGGCCCCGCAATGACCGACTTCTGGCACGGCGTCGACTGGCAGAGGAGCTGGCCGTCGAGCATCACAATGGCGCCTTGCGGCTCGCTGTCGAACTTCGCGATCACCATCGCGCCCGCGGCCACGGCGCCGCCTTGGGCCACGATCTTGCCCTCGGTGTGCGTCTGCGTGGGCGAGAGGAGCGGCGCGAAGAGCTTGAGCACGGCGGCGCGGATGCCCTGGTCGAGCTCCTCGGCCGACTTCGCGCTCACCTGCGCCGTGGACACGAGCTGCGCGTGCTGCGTCTCGTGCATGAGCAGCGTGAGCTTGTAGCTGTCGCCGAACTTGAGCAGCTCGCCGGAGATGACGAGGTCCGCGCCCAGGCGACGGCCGGTGTCGGTCTCGCACTCGCCCTGGCACTCCTCGAGCGACTTGCCCTGCGCGGTGAGGATGTCGGTGATGTTCTCGCGCGTGATGACCTTGGGGTGCACCGGCAGCTCGAGGGCGGCGGTGCGCACCTGGTTTGTGAGGTAGCCCGAATCGAGGCGCGCCTTGTCCGCGGCGGAGAGCTTGTTGTGCAGCTCGAGGACCGCGAGGAGCTGGTCGGGGAGGGCCTTGGGGGCGGCGGGGGTGTCGGCGCGCGAGGGTGAGAGGGAAGAGAGCGCGAGCAGGCAGAGGACCGCGGCCGGAGCCACACGGGGGCGTGGGGACATTGGCGTGAGTGTAGCAAATTCCTACGGCGCCGGACTGTCTGGAGGTCCAGGCTCAGCGCGGCAGGATGTCGTCGATGCGCAGGGCGGCGTCAGCGAAGGCCTCGGGGGCGAGGGTCTCGCCGCGGCCGCGCTCGCTGATGCTGGTGTAGCGGCCATGCGCCGGCGCGCGGTGCACGCGGACGACGTGCGAGTTCAGGTCGACGACCCAATACTCCGGCACGCCGTGGCGCGCGTAGAGCTCGGCCTTCACCTTGGTGTCGCGCGCGAGGGATGAGTCGGCCACCTCGATGAGGAGGTGGGCGTGAGTCGGGCGTTCGGTCTCGTAGTCGCCTGCCTTGAGCGGCAACACCGAGACATCAGGCTCGAGCAAGGTGTCGTCGGACAAAGCGAACGTGGACTGAGGGAACACGATCGCCCGGCCTTCGAGCACTTTCATGAAGTGCTGGACAAGCTTGCGGACGGAGGACGCGTGCGGCTGCCCGATCGGACTCATGTCGACGATCCTCCCCAGGATCAGCTCGACCTTCTCGTTGATGAACGCGCCAGCGCTGATGAGCGCCTCGTAGTCACTGCGCTTGATCGGGCGCACCCGCCCAAGGCCGCTCGCGACGTCGATTTCTGGGCTGAGGATGGACTCGGCCATGGGTGAAGTATCGTCCTCCACTCACGAGCGCGCAACCTGTGCCGCCCTGGGGATTCACTCCCGCGCCCGATCTGTTGTACACGCCGCCCCCTGATGAACCTGTCGCTGGACGAGATCCGCCGCCTGACGCAGTACCTCGAGGCCCTGGACAAGGACCGCACGCTGCTCACGCATCTGCCCGAGGCGGAGCGGGTGGCGCTCTTGACGGCCGTGGGGCGCGTGGGGATGCCGGAGCGCTCGTCGATCCACCGGCTCAAGAAGGCGGTGCGGCGGCAGCGGGGCGAGAAGAAGCGCGAGCACGACAAGGGCCTGCGCGACCAAACGGGCATCCGCGAGGCGCGCACGCAGACGGTGTTCGAGGCGCCGGCGCCGGTGTTCAAGAGCGCGGAGGAGCACCCGGAGCGGCTCTTGAAGGTCCCGGTCGACTGCTACGTGTGCAAGCAGGAGTACCGGCGCGTCCATCACTTCTACGACTCGATGTGCTGGTCGTGCGGCGAGTTCAACTACCAGAAGCGGTTCCAGAAGGTGGACCTCGCGGGCCAGGTGGCGCTGATCACGGGCGCGCGCGTGAAGATCGGCTTCCAGGCGTCGCTGATGCTGCTGCGCTCGGGGGCGCAGGTGATCGCGACCACGCGGTTTCCCATCGACGCCACCGAGCGGTACGCGAAGGAGGCCGACTTCAACGACTGGAAGGATCGGCTGCACGTCCACGGGCTCGACCTGCGGCACGCGCCGAGCGTGGAGCTGCTCGCGCACCACGTGGCGACGCACTTTCCGCGCCTGGACATCATCATCAACAACGCCGCGCAGACGGTGCGCAGGCCGCCGGGCTGGTATCGGCACCTCTTGGAGAGCGAGCAGCGCGCGCTACCGACGCTGCCCAAGGACGCGCAGCGGATGCTGGAGAGCCACGCGCAGTGCCTCAAGGCGCTGCATCCCGAGGAGCATCGCTGGCGGCTGGAGGAATCGGCGGCGAGCGAGCGGGCGCACGCGGTGCACGAGGCGGCGGCGCACGGACAGTTGCCGAACTGGCGCAGCCACGATCCGGGGCTCGGCATCCACTCGTCGGCGGCGCTGTCGCTCGTGCCGTATGACCTGGAGCAGTCGGGCGATGAGGCGCTGGTCTTCTTCCCGGAGGGCAAGCTCGACGCGGACCTGCAGCAGGTGGATCTGCGCGACATCAACACCTGGCGGCTGACGCTCTCGCAGGTGGCGACGGCTGAGATGCTCGAGGTCTACCTGGTCAACGCCGTCGCGCCGTTCGTGCTCAACGGCAAGCTCAAGGGCCTGATGGAGCGCGACCGGACGAAGCCGGGGCACATCGTCAACGTGTCCGCGATGGAGGGCAGCTTCTCGCGCGGGACCAAGACCGACAAGCACCCGCACACGAACATGGCCAAGGCCGCGCTCAACATGATGACGCTGACGAGCGCGCCGGACTACCGCAAGAGCAACATCTTCATGAACGCGGTGGACACGGGCTGGGTCACGGACGAGGATCCGATGCAGCACGCGATGCGCAAGGCCAAGGAGCGGGACTTCTCGCCGCCGCTCGACATCGTGGATGGCGCGGCGCGCGTGATCGACCCGGTGTTCGAGAGCGTGCGCTCGGGCGAGTGCGTGAGCGGGCTGTTCTTCAAGGACTACCGGCCGACGCGCTGGTAGCGGGCGCGCGCAAAAGGACCGCGACGCGGGTGCCCCTTGCGCGAGGGCGATGATTGATCCTCAAGGTACGGGCTCGGCAGGCGCCGAGGGGTGATCCACGATGAGCGATCCGACCCAGCCAATGCAGAGCACGGAGCCGCCCGCGCCGGACGCACGCGACGAGAAGGCCGGGGCCCTGGTGGCCTCGATCGCCACGCAGATCGGCAAGCTGAGCGTCGAGATCGCCGGCGTGGTGGGGCACACGCAGGAGGTCGAGAAGGCGGTCGGGGCGCAGAACGAGCGGCTGGGGACGATCGGCGCGGCGACGCGCGACATCACCGAGGCGAACCGGCACATCGCGGAGATGGCGCGCAAGACGAACGACACCGCGGGCAAGGCGCGCGAGGACATCGCGCAGTCGAGCGGCGCGATCCGCCAGGCGGTGGGCGAGGTGTCGGGGCTGGTCACGGCGGTGGGCGAGGCGGGCCGCGAGCTGATGGCGCTGCAGGGCGCCGTGGACGGCGTGGGCAAGGTCACCGGGCAGATCCGGCTGGTGGCCCAGCAGACGAAGATGCTCGCGCTCAACGCGACCATCGAGGCGGCGCACGCGGGCGCGGCGGGCAAGGGCTTTGCCGTGGTGGCGTCGGAGATCAAGGCGCTCGCGCGCGAGACGGCGGAGGCGACGGCGCGCATCGACGCGACGCTCGAGGCGCTGGGCCAGCAGGTGCTGCGGCTGACCGAGCGCATGCAGGTGAGCGCGAGCCGGGCGGCGCAGGTCGGGAAGACGGCGTCGACCATCGGCGAGGCGGTGGAGACGGTGGGCGAGGCGGTGCGCAGCGTGTGTGAGCACGCCTCGGCCATCGCGGGCGCGACCGGGGACATCGCGCAGCGCTGCGACCAGTTCAGCGAGTCGGTGGACGTGCTCAAGCGCGACGCGGCGCTCTCGACGGAGGCCTTGAAGGGCGCCTCGGGCAACCTCACGCGCACGCTGAGCGGGGCGGAGTCGATCGCCATGCTCACCGCCAAGTCGGGCTATCGCACCGAGGACACGCCGTTCATCGAGCGGGCGATGGCGGCGGCGGCGGCGGTCGAGGCGCGGTTTGCGCAGGCCATCGCGGCGGGCGAGCTGACGGCCGAGGATCTCTTCGACAAGGACTTGAAGCCCATCCCGGGCACGTCGCCGCAGCAGTACATGACGCGCTACATCCCCTTCCTCGACCGCGCCGTCCAGCCGCTGCTCGACCCGGTGCTGGAGCTCGATCCGCGCACGGTGTTCTGCGCGCCCGGCGATCACAACAAGCTCATCCCCTCGCACAACCCGGCCTTCCGCAAGCCGCCGGGGCCCGACCCGCTCTGGAACGCGGCCAACGCGCGCAACCGGCGCATCTACCCGGACAAGACGCAGGCGGCCGTCATCGCCAACACCGAGCCGTTCCTGCTGCAGACGTATCGCCGAGACATGGGCGGGGGCGTGTTCGTGCTGATGAAGGACGCGTCGGCGCCGGTGCGCGTGAACGGGCGGCTGTGGGGTGGCATCCGCGTCTGCTACCGCGCGTGAAGTGCGGGCGCCGATGATCGGATTTGCGATCGCGCCAGTTCGCTCCTAGGCTCAAGTGCTTGGCCCCCTTCGGGCCTTGGATGTGCGCGCGATGGCGACACCGACTCCCCTGCGACCGATCGAGACGCCGGCGCCGCCGATCGCGCCGCTGGCTGCGCGTGCGCCCGAGGGGCTCGACCTGCGCGCGTGGCTGCACGTGCTGCGGCGGCGGCTGTGGCTCATCGCGCTCATCACGGCCGTGGTGTTCGCGGGCGGCATGGTCAAGACGCTGCGCGAGCCCAAGCTGTACTCGGCGCAGGTGTCGCTCGTCATCGAGCTGCAGGCGCCCAAGGTGCTCGGCGACCAGGTGCAGGACGTGTCGGAGTCGCAGGCGAGCTTCTGGCAGACGAAGGAGTTCTTCGAGACGCAGTTCCTCTTCTTGAAGAGCAAGACGGTGGCGAGCCGCGTGGTGCACCGGCTCGGGCTCGATCGCGACGAGGCGTTCCTTGGCGTGGACAAGCTGCCGCCGGACGAGAAGAAGGAGATGCTGGAGAAGATGGACGCGGCCAACGTGCTGCGCTTCCGCATGCGCGTCGAGCCGGTGCGCGATTCGCGCGTGGTGCGCGTGGTGATGGACGACCGCGACCCGGCGAAGGCGGCGCTCCTCGCGAACGCGGTGGCCGAGGAGTTCATCCAGTTCAACCTGGACGAGAAGCTGGGGACCACGAAGGCCGCGTCGGATTGGCTGCGGGCGCAGCTCGATGAGCTGCAGTCGAAGCTCGCGACCAGTGAGTCGAGCCTTTACAAGTTCAAGCGCGAGAACGACATCCTCACGGCGTCGCTCGAGGACAGCCAGTCGATTGTCGGGAAGCGGCTGATGGCGCTCTCGGACGCGCTGACGCTCGTGCGCAAGGAGAAGGCCGAGCTGGACGCGAAGGTGAAGCAGGTGCGCGAGGCGCGGGCGGCGAAGGACCTGTCGACGCTGCCGCAAGTCTTGGCGAGCCCGGTGGTGCAGCAGGAGCGGCAGAAGGCGCTGCAGCTCTCGGAGGAGCTGGCGGAGGCGCGCACGCGCTATGGCGAGGGGCACCCCAAGCTGCTCGCGTTGCAGGAGCGGCAGCGCGAGGCGGTGGCCGAGGTGGCGCGCGAGGAGGAGCGGATCGCGCGCGCGGTCGAGCACGAAGAGGAGGCGGTGCGCGACACGGAGGCGAACCTCGACAAGCTGCTGAACTTGGCCAAGCACGAGGCCTTCGAGGTGAACGCGAAGGAGGTCGACTACGGGCGCCTCAAGCGCGAGCAGGAGAACAACGCCAAGGTGGTCGAGCTCGTGCTGCGGCGCCTCAAGGACGTGGACCTCGCGGGGCTCTTGCGCACGAACAACGTGCGGCTGCTCGATGCGGCCGAGCCGCCGGACTCTCCGTCGTCGCCCAATTTGAAGCTCGCGCTCGTGGTGTCGCTGCTCTTGGGGCTCTTTGGCGGCGTGTCGGTCTCGCTCCTGCTCGAGCAGCTCGACTCGACCATCAAGGGCCAGGAGGACGTGGAGGCGGCCACGCGCACGGCGTTCCTGGGCATCGTGCCGCTCGTGCAGGGGACGGGGAAGGACGGCGACGGCAAGGAGCCGATCGAGCTGCTCCTGCACAGAAAGCCGCAGAGCGCGGTGGCCGAGTGCCTGCGCACCGTGCGCACGAATCTGTTGTTCCTGGGCACCGAGCGGCCGCTCGCGCGCCTGCTCGTGACCTCGTCGGGGCCGCAGGAGGGCAAGACGACGGCGGTGGTGGGCCTGGGCGTGGCGCTGGCGCAGAGCGGGCAGCGCGTGCTGCTCGTGGACACGGACATGCGGCGGCCGCGGCTGCACAAGGTGTTCGGGCTCGGGAGCGAGCTGGGCCTGTCGTCGGTGCTGCTCGACGAGAAGAAGCTCGGCGAGGCCATCAAGCAGACGGAGGTGCCGGGCCTGTCGGTGCTGCCGTGCGGGCCGATTCCGCCCAATCCGGCGGAGCTCATCCACACCGAGCGCTTCGCCAATCTGGCCGCGGAGCTGTCGCGGCGGTACGACCGCGTGATCTTCGATTCGCCGCCGGTGGCCGCGGTGACGGACGCGCAGATCCTGTCGGGCCTGGTGGACGGCGTGGTGCTGCTCGGCAAGACGGGGAAGACCTCGCGTGACCAGTTGCAGCGGG
>JAFEBC010000260.1 GCA_018266095.1 Deltaproteobacteria bacterium | reverse complement strand
ATGATGTGGTCGGGAGATTGCGCGGGCGGCCGGCGGGCGATCTCGGCGACGAGGTCGCGCGCGAACTGGCGGTCGCCGAGGCAGAACTTGAGGCCCACCGGCTTGCCGCTCTCGCGCTGGAGCAGGTTCACCCAGTCGAGCATCGAGGGGACGTCGTGGAACTCCTTGAAGCGGTTGGGCGAGTGGCAATCTTGATCGCGGCGGATGTTGCGGATGCGCGCGATCTCCGCGGTGATCTTGGCCTTGGGCAGCACGCCGCCCGAGCCGGGCTTGGCGCCCTGCGAGAGCTTGACCGTGATGGCCTTCACCTTGGCGGCGACGCTGCGGAAGCGCTCCATGGAGAACGCGCCGTCGAGCTCGCGGACGCCGAAGAGGCCCGCGCCGATCTCGAGCACCACGTCGGCCGGGTGCGAGAGGTGGAACTCGCTCAAGCTGCCCTCGCCCGTGGAGAGCCACGCGCCCGAGAGCGCGGCGCCCTTGGAGAGCGCGGTGACGGCGTTCTGCCCGAGCGAACCGAAGCTCATGTCCGAGATGTTTGCGAACTGGCGCGGCTGGAACGGCTGCGGGCGCGTGGGGCCGAAGACGGGCGGCATGGGCGCGTCGTCGGGCGCTTCGGACTCGAGCGTGGGGAACGCGCTGGGGATGAAGTAGAAGCTGCCGGGCGCCTGCACGTCGAGGTCGGTGCCGAAGCCGAGCGCGCTGGGGAGCGCCTTGCTGGAGCGATAGACCCACTCGCGCTGGCGCAGGTTGTACGGGCGGCCGGTGCGCGGCGTCTCGATGAAGTACTGCTGAATCTTCTCGCGCTGGCTCTCGAGGATGTATCGGACCCAGGCGAAGACGGGGAAGTTGTGCCGCAGCGTGTGCTGGCGCTGGGCGATGTCCCAGACCGCGACGCAGGCGAGCAGGAAGAGCGTGCCGCCGAGCAGGTAGAAGAAGAGGTGCGACCCGGGGAGCGTGGGCGGCGTCGGGAGCGTGGGCATGCCGTGATCCTGGCGCAAAAACAAAAACTTTCACAGGAAGGAAAGATGGAAAGGGGTCACGACCTGGGTCAGGACCAACCCCTTCCTTTTTTCCTTCCTGTGAAGCAGTTGCAGTAGCAGTTGCTCTGGCCCTACTCGACCGGCTCGGTCCCAGGCGTGATGCGCGTGCGCGTGGCCTTGCCGCTCGGGTCGGTGACGAGCGTGCACCAGATCGATCCCGGCGCGACCCAGTCGTCCGGCGTCCACGGGCCCGTGTACTGCCAGCGCGTGAGGCAGCCGGCGGTGTCGCAGCGCTCGAAGATCGGCGGGCCGAGGAGGTCGGTGGCTTGCGCGCGGGCGGTGGTCGAGGCGGGCTGGCCCTCGCAGGCGGCGCGGAACTCGTGGCTCTGGCACACCTTGCGGGTGAGGCGGCACCTGGCTTCGCCGCGCCTCGCCATCCACTCGCGGAGCGGGTGCGTGGCGGCGACGGTGGCGCTGATGCCGAAGGCGAGGATGGCGGGCGAGAGCGTGCCCCAGGCGACCCAGACGGCGCGGCCTCCGAAGGTCTTGGTGATGAAGCGGCCGGCGAGCCAGCCGAGCGGGAGGCCGAGGGCGGCGGCGATGAGCACCCAGCGCAAGAGGGTATCGCCGGCGGCCGAGGGGCCCTGGCTGCCTTCGGTGAGCCACTGCACCCCGCGAGAGGCGGCGAGGCCCGCGAAGGGCAAGAGCAGGAACGCGAACGGGCGCACGGGGAACGGGCGCGACTCGACCTTGGGCTCTTCGAGCAGCTTCGGGTCGAGCGGCGTACCGAACTCGGCGGGCAGGACCGGCGTGCCCTTGGCGTGGCCGTTCTTGACGGCGGGCTCGCCGCTGCGCTGCTCGGGCTCAGCCATTGCGGATGCCGTCCGCGGGCGTCGGCGCGCGCTTGTGGCCGAGGCACGGCGTCTCGAAGTTGTAGATGGCCGAGAGCGGCACGTTGCGGAAGCGCTCGGCCTGCAGCGCCATCTTGGAGATCTCCCAGCAGAACTCGCGGGGGTCGAGCGTGGCCACGGACTTGCGGCGCCGCTTCACTTCCTTGAGCAGCGCCGCGCGGGCCTCGCGCGGGTGATAGAGGAAGCTCGTGGAGAAGTGGTGCGCGGCGCCCGCGGGGATGAGGCGCGCCTCCATCAGATCCCCGTTCTCGATGCCGAGCAGCGGGCGCTTCTCCACCACGTCGAAGTCGTCGCCGGTGAAGACGTCGCGCACGCGCACGCAGCCCTTGGGCACGCGGCGGATGAGCGCGGTGCGGCCGCGGAACTCGAAGAGCGAGAGGCGCGACTGCGTGGCGCCGAGGAGCAGCTCCTTGTCGAGCCCGCCGACCTGCGCGCCGCGCTCTTGAAGGTAGCGCTGCACGGGCGTGAGGCCGCTCGGGCCCTTGTGGTCGAAGAGGAACCAATTGAAGAAGCCCTGCATCCGCTGCTCGAAGGAGCGGTCGTCCTCGTGCACCTCGCCGCCGGTGCGCGCGAAGTACTCGGCCTTGGCGGCGACGATGGCGTCGCGGTCGTTGGCGGAGAAGGCCAGGAGCTGATCGATGTGCGCCTGCATGTGGAGCCTGTGGCCTCGCTACGCGCTCTCGATGAGCTGGGTGAAGCGCCGGAAGAGATAGCGCGAGTCGTGCGGACCTGGCGAGTCCTCCGGGTGGTACTGGACGGCGAACATCTTGGCGTCGGGCGCGTGGATGCCCTCGACGGTGCCGTCGTTCAGGTTGATGTGCGTGACCTCGGCCTTGCCCTTGAGCGACTGCTCGTCGGCGGCGAAGCCGTGGTTCTGCGAGGTGAGATCGATGTGCCCGCCGATGAGCTCGCGCACCGGGTGGTTCGCGCCGCGGTGGCCGAACTTGAGCTTGTACGTCTTGCCGCCCAGGCCGAGCGAGAGGATCTGATGGCCGAGGCAGATGCCGAAGATGGGCACCTTGCCGAGCAGCTCCGCGGCCATCTTGCCTGCGCCGGGGACGGCCGCCGGATCGCCAGGACCGTTCGAGAGCATCACGCCCTGCGGCTTGTGCGAGAAGATCTCGCTCGCCGTGGTGCGCGAGTTCACGACCGTCACGTGGCAGCCGTGATCCACGAGCTGGCGCAGGATGCCGCGCTTCACGCCGAAGTCGACGACGACCACGCGCTTGTCGAGCGCCACCTTCTCGTGGCCCTCGCTGCCCTCGGTCCACTGGTACGTCTCGCGCGTCGACACCTGCGTCGCGAGATCCTGGCCCTCCATGCCGGGCGCGTTCTTGGCGCGCTCGACAAGGGCTGCTGCCGAAGCGCCAGTGGAATCGATGATGCCCGTCTGGGCGCCCGCGCTGCGCAGGACGCGCACGAGGCGGCGCGTGTCGAGGCCCTCGATGCCGACGATGCCGGAGCGCTCGAGCCACTTGGGCAGCGCCTCGGTCGAGCGGAAGTTCGACGGTTCCTTGCAGGCGCGGCGGGCGATGAAGCCCGAGGCCATCGCGCGCGCGGCCTGGCCGTCCTGCTCGTGGATGCCGTAGTTGCCGACCTCGGCCACGGTGAACGTGACGAGCTGCCCGATGTAGCTCGGGTCGGTGAGGATCTCCTGGTAGCCGGTGTGGGCCGTGTTGAACACGACCTCGCCGATGGTCTCGCCCTGGGCGCCGACCGACAGTCCTTCGAAGACCTCGCCACACGCGAGCGCCAATGTCGCCTTCTTCTGCACGGTCAACGATCCTCCAGGCGATACACTTCGCGCCCATCAACGAACGTCCGCAGCACCTTCCCCTTCAACGACCAGCCGAGGAAGGGGCTGTTCTTGCTCTTGCTGTGCAACAACTTCGAGTCGACCTTCCACACGCGCTCGGGGTCGACCACCGTCACATCCGCTGCCACGCCGACCGACAGGGTGCCGCCCGGCAGGTGCAGCGCGCGCGCGGGTCCATACGTGAGGCGATCCACGGCTGCAAGCAGGGAAAGTTCCCCGGTGCGGACCAGGGAGAGCGTGAGGGCGAGCGACGTCTCCAGGCCGGTGATGCCGTTCATGGCGCAGCCGAACTCGACCTGCTTGTCGAGCGGGCCGTGCGGCGCGTGGTCGGTGGCGATGGCGTCGATCACGCCGTCCGCGAGCGCGCCGACGATGGCCTGGCGATCGCTCTCGCCGCGCAGGGGCGGGCTCATCTTGGCGAAGGTGTCGTAGGGGATGCCGGCGGGCGCGTTCGGGTAGCCGCTGGGCACGCCGGCGACGGCCTCGTCCGTGAGCGTGAAGTGGTGTGGCGTGGCCTCGGCGGTGATCTTGAGGCCGCGCGCCTTGGCGTCGCGGATGGCGCGGACGCTGCCGGCGGCGGAGACGTGCGCGACGTGCAAGTGCGCGCCCGTGAGCTCGGCGAGGAGGATGTCGCGCTGGACCATCGCCACTTCGGCGGCCGCGGGCACGCCCGGGAGGCCCAGGCGCGTGGAGACGGGGCCCTCGTTCATGGCGCCGCCCGAGGACAAGTGCAGATCCTCGGCGTGGATCATCACGGGCAGCTTGAGGTCCGTGGCGTACTCGAGCGCGCGGCGCATGACGCCCGCGTGCATGACCGGACGGCCGTCGTCGGTGAGCACGACCACGCCGGCGTCGCGCAACTCCGCTGCGTCCGAGAGCGCTTCGCCGAGTGAGCCGCGCGTGATCGCGCCGCTGCAGAGGACCTTGGCGAGGCCTGCCTCGCGCCCGCGCGATTGGACGAGGCGCACGATCGCCGCGCTGTCCATCACGGGCTTCGTGTTCGGCATCGCGACCAGAGTCGTCACGCCGCCCGCGACCGCCGAGCGCACGCCCGTCTCGATCGTCTCCTTGCCCTCTTCGCCCGGCTCGCGCAGGTGCACGTGCAGGTCCACGAAGCCCGGCAGGATGAGCAAGTTCGCGCAGTCGATCACGCGCGCGTTCTCGCGCTCGCCGGCATCGGGCGGCGCCTCGCGGACGAGCTTGATCTTGCCGTCCTCGATCAGCACCGAGCGCACGGCGTCGAGGCCCGACTTGGAGTCGATCACGCGGCCCGACACGAGCCAGGTGCGGCCCGTCTGCGGACCGGTTCCGGGAGTGAAGACGGCGCTCACGCGGCCACCTCCGCCGGCGTGATCGCGCGCAGGCACAGCGCCAGCACGGCCATGCGCACGGCGACGCCGGAGTCCACCTGCTCCATCACGCGCGAGCGCGGGCCGTCGAGGACATCGCTCGCCAACTCGACGCCGCGGTTCACGGGGCCCGGGTGCAGGACCACCGCGTGCGCAGGGAGCCTGTCCACGTGCCGCTGCTGGATGCCCCACAGCCGCGAGTAGTCGCGCGTGGACGGCAGGCGCGCGTCCGAGATGCGCTCCTGCTGGATGCGCAGGGCCATCACCGCGTCCACGCCGTCGAGGGCCGCGTCGAGCGAGTGCATCACGTCGCAGCCGAGCTTCTCGATGCCGATCGGCAACAGCGTGCGCGGCCCGGCCACGCGGACCTTCGCGCCCAGCTTGCCGAGCGTGTGGATGTTGCTGCGCGCGACTCGCGAGTGCGCGATGTCGCCGACGATCGCGACGGTGCGGCCCTTCAAGTCACCGAGCGCTTCACGCAGCGTCAGCGCGTCCAGGAGCGCCTGCGTCGGGTGCTCGTGCTGGCCGTCGCCCGCGTTCACCACCGAGACCTTCACCTCGCGCGCCACCTGGTGCGGCGTGCCCGCGAACGGGTGCCGCAAGATGAGCGCGTCGACGCCGACGGCCTCCAGGTTCTTCGCGGTGTCGGCGAGCGTCTCACCCTTGGACAGGCTCGTGCCCTCCTTCTGCAGCGCGATGACGCCGGCGCCGAGCGCGCGCGCGGCCGTCTCGAACGAGCTGCGCGTGCGCGTGGAGGCCTCGAAGAACAGCGTCACCACCGTGCGGCCCGCGAGCAGGTTCCGCTGCGGAGGCGGCGGCACGCTCTGCGACGATTGCTGCACCTCGCGCACAGCCGCGCGCTCCTTCTTGAAGCGCGCCGCGAGCGTCAGGATCGTCTCCAACTGCGCGAGCGTCAGCGACTCGGCGTCGAGCAGGTGGCGCGGAAACACGCCGGGCTGCTCGCCCGTCCTTCCGCTGTGCGAATCAGTCGTCATGACCGGTTACACGCCGTGCAGGAGGCGCCGGGCGAAGTGCGGCGAGAGGCCCGCGGAGAGGATCTTGCGCGCCGTCTTCTCGGCGTCGTACGGCACGCGGTGGAACTCGACCACCTTGGTCTCGTCGTCCCACACGCCGAAGCACGAGCGCGGATCGTAGTCGCGCGGCTGGCCGCACGAGCCGATGCTGCACAGGTACGTGTGCTGGTCCTCGATCATCACGTTCTCGGCCCAGACGTCCTTCACTTCCTTGCCGAGCAGGAACGCGCGCTGCAGGTGCGAGTGGCCGATGAACGAGAGGTGCGAGAGCTTGGGCGCGCGCACGACCAGATCCTCGGCCTGCTCGAGCGCGAACACGTACTCGAAGGCGGTGGGATCGCGCGGCGAGGCGTGGCCGTAGAGGACACCCTCTTCCTGGCGCGAGTAGTCGAGCGACTGCAGCCACGCCATGTTGTCCGAGGAGAGCTGCACCGCGGTCCAATCGAGGACCTCGCGCGCGGCGGCGTAGTAGTAGCTGTAGTCCATGCGGCCCGCGACGGCGGCGTCGTGGTTGCCGAGGACGGCGAACTCGCAGTGCTTGCGCACGAGATCACACGTCGCGTTCGGATCGGCGCCGTAGCCCACCGTGTCGCCCAGGCACACGTAGCGATCGACCGCCAGCTTCGACGACGCCTCCAGGCAGGCCGTGAGCGCCTCGAGGTTCGCGTGGATGTCGGTGAGGATGCAGGTCCTCATCGGCGGATGTGCGCTCCGGAACTGGTGGAAAAATCGATGCTGCGAGTGGGCTGTGACTACACCGGAGGGCGCGGGTCCGCAAGCGGATCCGAGGCTTGCGCGGAGGGGAATTGCATGTCAGGCGGGAGTCACGTCCATGAACTGCGAGAGCTGGCCCGGCCCCGTGGGCAGCACCAGCGGCCGCGAGGTCACGCGCACCACGCGCCGCGCCGGCTTCACGAACGTGATCTCCACCCGGTACGAGTATGACCCCGTCGGCTCGACACGCATGGTGCGCGAGTAGTTCTTCGGATCGTCCACCAACTCGGCGGCGATCTTCATCACCGCCTCTAGCCGATGTCGGCGAGCTCGTCGAAGTGCGTCAGGTGCCGGAAAGCGCGGAAGCGGGCCATGACCTCGGACAGGTGCAGCTCGCGCAAGCGATCCAGCGAGAACTTCTCCACCGTGAACGAGGCGATGGTCGAGCCCATGACCACGGCCTGCTTCATCGCCGACACGTCCTGGTTGTCGAGCCGGTCGAGCAGGCCGAGGAAGCCGCCCGCGAAGGTGTCGCCGGCGCCGGTCGGGTCGATGACGTCGGCGAGCGGGAACGCGGGCGCGTGGAAGGACTCGCCGTCCTTGTGCAGGATGGCGCCGTACTCGCCGCGCTTGATGACCACGGCCGTCGGACCCATGCGGTGGATGGCCTGCGCCGCCTTGATCACGTTCGATTCGCCGGCGAGCTGGCGCGCCTCGCCGTCGTTGACGAGGAGCACGTCCACGCGCTCGAGCAGCTTCAGGAGCTCCGCGCGCTTGCCGGTGATCCAGAAGTT
>JAFEBC010000025.1 GCA_018266095.1 Deltaproteobacteria bacterium | reverse complement strand
CGGGGCGAACACGGCCCAGCCCTCGCGCGAGAACGGTTTGGCTTTCGGCATGCTTGGCGCCAGAAGCGTGATCGTCGCGTCGGGTTCCACCACGAACAGGCTGTGATCGCTGCCACGCACCGCGATAGAGCCGGTGTTGCCGAGGAAGCGCGCTTGGCGCGCCACGACGGGGAGGTGCAGCTCGCGCATGGCTCCGCTCATGGTGTCAAACACCCTCAGCGCTCCGCTGCTAGCCGAACGATTTGCGATGGCCACCACGCGCTGGCCATCGTGATTGAACCAAGCTCCAGGCCCTTCGTGCTCGCCGGTAGGGAGGACGAGCGCGTGCCCTCCGTCGATGTCGGCGATGACCGCGTTGCCATCGACCGAGGCCGTCAGGATGCGCCCTCCGAGGCGGGGCCATTGGACGCTGTACAACGTCCCCGTGTGAGGGCGACGGACGAATGGCCCCACGTGCTGCTCGAGATCGAACACGCGCACGGTGCGTTCGGTGGCAGTGAGCAGGCGCTTCCCGTCGGCGCTGAACGCAACCACACGCATCGACCCAGCCGTCTCGAGTGGATGTAGGAAGGTCTGGGCGCTGCCCGTACCGTCGCCCATCTCCCAGACATTCGCCACGCTTGGCTGCAGAGCCGCGGCGAGGCGCTGTCCGGGACCGAATGCGATCGCCCGCACCAGGGAACCAACGCGCAGCACCCTGTCCGCGGAGCCATCACGCGCGTGCCATGTGCGCACAGTGCCGTCAAGGGAGCCGGTGGCGATGACCCTGCCCGTGTCGTCAAATCGTGCGTCGACTATGTCTGACTCGTGTCCCCGTAGCACGACGGACTCCCGGCTCGACACCGCGCCCCCACGCACCTCCAGGGGCCACAGGCGCACCGTACGGTCGGCGGAGGCCGTGAGAAGCTGCCTGCCATCGGGCGCGAACCGCACCACTACGATGGGCTTGTCGCTCAGGTGTCCGCGGAGCGCGAGCGCTTCGCCCGTGCCATCGGCCCTCCACAGCCAGGCCACACCGCTCACATCGCCTGCCGCCACCAGCAGCCCGTCTGCACTGAACGACGCGTGCCGGAGAGCCGCGCCGCCTCCCTGCAGGACCACTGGCTCACCGTCCGAGGGCCACACGCGCGCCGTCCCATCGTCGGACCACGTCAGCACGCGCTCGCCCGTGGGCGCGAACACGGCACCAGAGACTTTGCCATGATGTCCACGCAGCACTCGCGGCGCGCCACCTGCCACGGGCCAGACGCGCGCGGTCCCATCTTCCGAGGCGGTCACCACACGCGCGCCGTCGCGGCTGAAGGCGATGCTCGTGAGTTCACCGGTGTGCCCCGAGAGCACGCGCGCAGGTCCGTTCCCGTCCGAGGGCCACAGGCGTCCTGTGCCGTCGCGCGAGGCGGTCGCGATGAGCTTGCCGTCCGGACTGAACTCCGCGCCAATGACCCAGCTCGTGTGTCCGCTCAACACCACGCTGGGGATGTGCTTGCCCGAGATGTCCACCGCCGCCGCCGCGCCGCCCGGTGGCTCCCCTTCCTCCGCCAGCTCGAGCAGCAACTGCGCGCCCACGAGCGGGTCCTTCGCCTCCGAGGCGGCCAACGCCAGGCGCGCACGTTTGGCCTCATGCGCGTCGTGGCGATAGCTGCGCAGCGTGACCCCGAAGAGCACGACCAGCAGCGCGAGTCCGATGACCACGCCCGCCACCACGCGCCCGCGCAGCCGCTGGGACCGCTCGGCCGTGCTGCGCGACACCGCAAGAAAGCTCTCCTGCGCTTCCGGCAGCTCGAGGTGGTGCTGCTGCCGCCAGCGCGTGAGCTCATCCAGCTCGCTCGTCGGCCACAGCAACTTCCGTGGGCGCCCACGTTGCTCCCACGCGGCACTCGCGGCCGCGATCTCCGCCTTCCGCCGGCTCGCGTCGCGCTCCTCCGCCACCCACCGGCGCAGGTCGTCCCAGCCCTCGATCAGCGCCTCGTGCGCCAGCTCGACCCACTCGCCGCGCTGGCTGCGCGAGGACGTCAGGAGGCGCCCGTCGACCAGCGTATGCACGACCCGCTTGGCGCGCTCGGGATCGGCCTCGTGCGCGAGCAGCTCGCGGACCGCCGCCTGGCGCCGCGTGCCCTCCGGAGTGACGAGCTGGGCCGAGATCCGGCGAGCGATCACGGCGTCCCCGGGTTCGAGCTGCCGCGCGACCTCCCGAGCGTGCGTGGCCAGCACTCCCGCGACGCCGCCGATGGCCTCCAGCGCGGCCCGCGGCAACACCAGCCGCTCGCGATCGCGCCGCTGCCACATCCAGCTCGCGGCCAGCTCCAGGAGCGGCAAGGGCGCGACCTCGCCTGCCAGCGCGTCCGCCATGTCCTCTGCAACCCCGGCCTCGACCTCGAAGCCCCCGAGCCGCGCCGGCCCGCGCACGGCCTCGATGAGGTTCGCGCGATCTGGCGGAACCAAGAGGAACATCCCGGCCGCCACGCGGTCGCGCAGCGGCGGGTGCTCCGAGAGGCGCGAGAGATAGTCCTCGCGGATGGTGAGCACCGCACGCACCGGGCCGTCGGCGTTGTCGGCCGCGCTGACCACCATCGCGCTGAACACCTCGCGCTCCGCTGCGGGCGCGCCCAGCGTGTAGATCTCCTCGAACTGATCGATCGCCAGGAGGATGTTGGCCCCCGCGACGCGCGCCTGTTCTCGCAGCCGGACACCGAACGCGCCGGGCTGCTGCTCCGGGCCGACCGCGAGCGCCACCTCCGGCCCCAACGCCGCGGCCACCTGCTCGCGCAGATTGCGCAGCGGCTCGCGCCCCGGGCGCACCAGGACAACCGACCACTGCGTCGCGCCGGAACGCAACCGCGGCAAAAGGCCAGCGCGCACCAGCGAGCTCTTGCCCGCACCCGACGCGCCCGCCACGCAACACAGCGGCCGCGATTGCACCAGCCTCACCAGCCGCGCGCTCTCGGCGTCGCGTCCGAAGAACCAGCCGCGATCGCCCGTGTCGAACGGCTCGAGCCAACGGAACGGCTCGCCCACGAGCGTCGCGCGCGCATGGGCCTCACGCGCGGCGGCGATCTCCGTCACCAGCACCTGCACCGTCTGCGGCCGTCCCGCGGGATCCTCCGCCTTGCAGCGCGCGATGAGCCCCGCGAGCCGCCCCGGGATCGGATCCGCGCCGCGCAGCATCGCCTCCAGCAGGGCACCCGCGGCGAAGATGTCCGTGCGCTCGTCCTCGACGCCATCGCGCGACTGCTCTGGCGCAGCGAATCCTGGCGTCCCGCCCTTCTCCGGAGGCTTCTCGAGCGCCTGCTCGGACGCGAAGATCGACGCGAGCCCCAGGTCCACCAGCCGCGCCCGCCCGTCGCTGCCCAGGAGGACATTGCCGGGCTTCAGATCCCGATGCAGCACACCCGCCGCGTGCGCATGCGCCAACGCCGCCAGCCACTGCGCCGCGATCTCCAGCGCCTCCGTCAGCGAGAGCGGCCCGCGCGCCAGCCGCTCCGCCAGCGTCTCGCCGTCGATCAGCTCCATCACCAGATACGGCACGTCCTCGTGCAGGCCGAAGTCGTGCAGCGCCACGATGTTCGGATGCGCCAGCCGCGCGACCGCGGCCGCCTCCTCGCGCAGCCGCGGGAGCCGGCTCCGCAGGCGCGCCGTCTTGACGGCAACGTGACGCCCGAGCTCGAGATCGCGCGCCTCGAAGACGACGCCGAAGCCGCCGCGGCCCAGCTCGCGGAGGAGCTCGAAGCGGCCGAGGCGTTGGCCTGCGGCGAGGCCGGGCGTGAGCGCGACGGGTTCCCGCGCGGGCGCACGGGCGAGCTGCGCGATGAACGGATCGACGGAATCGCTCAAGCAGCTCGGCTCCCTCGCGCACATTGTAGCGCGAGGAGGGCACCATGGGAGCGCTCGATCACAGAGCGCCCCGCGTCACCGCACCAGGGCGGACGCGCCGTTCAGCGAGCGCGCACGAACGGATTCACGATGGTCAACGAGCCGAACCGCTGACCCGCGTTGAGATCCTCGGAGTACAGCGTGTCGCACCGCGCCTCGAGCGCTGCCTGCACCACCAGCGCGTCCCAGAACGACAACTTCGCCGAGCGCTCGAGTCCGAGAGCACCGCGCAAGAGCGCCTTCGTGTTCTCGACCACGGTCCAGGTCATGTACTCGTCGACGATCTCGGCAGCCTTCGCGCTGCTCAGCGGCTTCTTCAGCTTGCGCGTGACGTTGACGTAGAGCTCCTGCAAGACCTGCACGCTCAGCACGCCGTCCCGCGCCTCCCAGAGGCCGCTGACCAGCTCACGCGCGATCTCGTGCTTGGCCTTCGCGTCGCGGTCCTCGGCGTAGATGAGGACGTTGGTGTCAACGAAGACCGGCACGGTCGTGCAGCTCCTCGCGAGACGCGGGCCTCGCTCCACCCAAGCTGGTCCCACGCCTCAGACGCTTCAAGGCCGCGCTCCTGGCCTGCTCATAGCGCCGCTGCCGTTCGACCAGCCCCGCGAGCTCATTGCGCAAGAGGGCCGACACTGACAAGCCGCGCTGGGCCGCGAGCAGACGCGCCTCACGGAGGATGTCCTCATCGAGCGTCAGAGTGATGTTGCGGGCGGTCGACACGTAAATCGGTGTAACACGTGAATCACGTGTTGGCCAACCGCTCCCCGTCCACGCTCTAGAAGCACAGCGCGTCGTAGTTCACCACGATCGTCGCCCCCGGCGGCGGCGCGGTCACGAAGATCACCGAGTTCGACGGCTGGTCGAACGTGTACTGCGCCGGGTTCGTCTGCGCCGTGCCGTTCATGGTGACCTGGATCGTGCTCGGGTCCGCCACGCGCGAGAGCGCGAACTGCTTGCGGCCGTTGAACGAGTCGAGCGCGAGGTCGTTGGCGATCACGCCCCAGTCCGCCGAGCACAGGCTGTACGTCTTGCCGCCCGTGTTCTTGGCCACCGCCCAGCCCAGGTCGTTCGCCTCGGCCGAGATCCCGTTCGCGTTGCAGCCCGTGCCGGTGTCACCCGAGATGGTGTTCCACGACACGAGGCCCGCGTTGTACTGACCTTTGAGCTGCTGGAAGAAGTCCGTGTAGAACGCCGCCGTGCCCGTCGACTGATCGTGCTCGTCGGTCAGGTTCAGCATCACGAGGCGCGCCGCATCACGCAAGAAGCCCTTGCTGCCCTGCGGCGGGTTCGTCTGGTTCGCGTTCGGCCGCAGCACGTCCCACGCCGACTCCAGGCCCGACTCGCGCGAGTCCGAGCAGCAGGTGCCGACCCGGATGTTGTGCGCGATCGCGTCCGCCGCGTTCGGCGTCGAGTTGACCACGATGGGCGGCTGCCCGAAGAGGCCACCGATGTAATAGTTCTGGTTCTGGTAGTACGCGTTGTTGTCCGTCTTCTCGTCGCCGTCCACGTCCGCGTCCGTCGTGGTCACGCCGAACTGGTAGTCGACGTTCTTCGCCAGCGCCTGCTGGATGAACTTGGGCGCCTCCTGCGACAGGCTCGACTGGTAGTCCTGCATCGAGCCCGAGTTGTCGATCACGAACAAGAGGTCCACCTGCGGCTGCAGCGTCTGCGTGAACGTGTCCACTTGGTGCTTGTCAGTGGTGCCCGTGCCCTTCAAGCCCACCGTGATGACGCCGCCCGCGGTGTTGCCCGCGTTGTTCGAGATGCGCAGCTGCGCCGACTCGACCTGCGCGCCCGTGGGCCGGTACTTGATGGTGATGGTGACGCTCTTGCCCGCGTTGATAGTGAAGGGCGTGGGCGGCGCGGTGATGAAGAACGGCCCGGTGGTCGACGGCGGGTCGAGCGTCAGGGCCGAGATGGTGATCGCGGCCGAGCGGCCCGTGTTGTAGAGCGTCACGTTGCGCGTGTTCGAGTTGCAGCCCAGCGTCACCAGGCCGAAGTCCACGTCGCTCGGCAGCACCGACAGGTTCGAGATGTCCGCGTCGCCGCCCAGGCCCACGCCGACGCAGCCCAGGCTCGTGTCCGGCGGGAACGACTGCGAGCACTCCGGTTGTCCCTGCGTGTTCACCGTCGGCGCGTTGGTGTCGATGAAGACCGAGGTCGTCGGCAAGAGCGGGTTCGACGCGCCGTTGCTCGAGAGCGACTGGGGCGCGTACTGGATGTTGACCTGCGTGTTCTGGCCGGGCTGCAGCGTGCCCGACGCGAGCGGCGACACGATGGAGAAGTCGTTGCAGTTCGAGTTGCTGCACGACCCGCCGCCCAGCACGCCCAAGAGCGAGGTGAGGCGGATGTTCGAGAGCGTGCAGTTCGCCGAGCCGATGTTGCGCAGCGAGACCGGCAGCACCTTCTTCGTGCCCACGAGCACCGTGCCGTAGTTGAGCGCGCGCCCGCCGAAGCCGCCGATGCCGCCCGAGCCGGTCGGCTGGATCGACAGCTTGCACTCCGGCGACGCCACCACCTGGCCCGTCAGCGTCACGTCGGAGGCCGGGTTCACCGGATCGTCCGAGTTGAACGTGAGCTTGCCCGTCTGCTGGCCCGTGGCCGTGGCCGCCGGCACCGTGAACGTCGTGTTCACCACCAGCGCGTCGTTCGGGTGCAGCGTCACCGCGCCCGGGTTCTGCACCGAGAAGTACGTCGTGTTGAGCGAGATCACCGCGCCCGTCAGGTGGCAGTCCGCCTTGCCCGCGTTGGCCACCGACACCTGGCGCGTCGTGCTCTGGCCCGTCGCCACCTGGCCGAAGTCCACCGAGGTCACGCTCGCGCGCAGCCGGCAGATGGGCGCGTCGACCGCCTGGCCCTTCATCTCGACGTACTGCCCGGGCTGGCCGTCGTTGGGCACCAGCAAGAGGCCCGTCGGCGCGCCCGGCTCCTGCGGCTGCATGCGGACCGTCATGGTGATGGTCGCGTTCGGCTGCAGCGTCTGCGAACCCGGGAAGGTGTTCTTCGGGACCGTGTCGAACGCCGGATCCGTGAAGGGGTCAAACGACACCGCCTGGAGCTGCACGGGCACGGTGCCGCAGCTCTTGAGCGTCACCTCGATGTCCTTCTTCGAGCCCATGTTCACGTCGCCGAAGTCGATCGGCGACGGCGTCACGCACAGGCCGGGGCCCTCGCTCGTGCCCGAGAGGTACACGCGCGCGCTGGCCCGCTTGGAGTCGCTGGAGGCGATGTCGATGTACGCGTTGCGCGATCCGCCGCCCGTGGGCGTGAACCGCACCTGGAAGTCAGCGTGCGCCCCCACGTCGAGCGAGGTCGGCACCTGGCTTGCTGCCATGCTGTACTCGTTGCGGAACGGCCCCGCGATGGGCGACGCGAGGATGCTCTCGAGCTTCACCGTGCTGTCGTTGATGAGCCGGATCTTGCGGATCTGGCTCTGGCCCTTGGCGATGAGGCCGTAGTCGAGCGTCGGCCCCGTGCCGTCGGCCGCGTCGCAGGTGTCCACCGTGTCGTCGGTCTTGAGCGTGCAGATCTTGAGCTTCGCCGGGTCGCCCAGCTTGATGGGCACGTGGAGCTGGCTCTGATCCGGATCGTCCGTGGAGAGCAGGATGTCGCCGCCGTTGTTGCCGTCGTCGGCCGGCTCATAGCGCACCACCAAGAGGGCGCACTGGCCCGGATCGATCGTCTTGCGGTCGCCGGTGCGCGCGTTGTTGTCGCAGTCCGTCGTCAGGATCGAGGGCAGCGAGAACTCCTGCTTCCCGTCGTTGTCGCTCTCGGTGATCACCGGGTCGGCCTGGAAGTGCAGCGAGTCGTTGCCCGTGTTGGTGATCTGAAGCGTCAGCTTCTCGTTCTGCCCCACGGCGATGGGCGGGAAGACGGCCGAGGCCGGGTTCACCTCGATGTGCGGTGCGCGCGAGCGGACGCCAGACGTGCCGCACTGGCAAGCCGGACCGAGAGCAGCGAGGAGAGCGAGCGAGGTGAGGAGCGGCGTGCGCTGAAGACGCATCTGGATGACGACCTCCGTGAATAAGCGATTGACCTTGCGCTCCCTGGCGGGTCGATCCCATCGGTCAACTGTCTGGGATCACAGAGCGAATGACTGGGTGGTCACGCTTGCTGGCGTCCGCGGTCCCCGGGGCGTGGGGAGGGTTGCGTCCTCCGAGAGACCTGCGGCTTGGAGCTCCGCGGTCCCGGGGCGTGAGGAGGGTTGCGTCCTCCGAGAGGCCTGCGGCTTGGAACTCCGCGGTCCCGGGGCGTGAGCTTGTCATTGATCAGATCTCGGAGCGGCCACGATGCTGCCAGACTCGAGGAGAGCGACGAGAGGCTCGATGTAGAGAAGACCGCGAGCGATGACGAGAGGGCCCGGAGGTCCGCCAGAGGACTT
>JAFEBC010000259.1 GCA_018266095.1 Deltaproteobacteria bacterium | reverse complement strand
CGTCCCCCGCGTCGCTCTGGAAGTCGCAGCCCTCGAAGGGCGTCAACTGGAAGCAGATCGACCGCACCCGCAGCGGCAGCTTGGCCGCGCGCAGCACCCGCACCGTGCGCTCGTGCGGCAGCCCCACCGCCATGTCCTGCCACGAGGTGAACCCGAGCTGCACCGCCGCCTGCGCGCTCGCCTGGTAGCGCCCGATGAGCTCGTCGTCGCTCATGGTCGCGTAGATGGCGCGGTACACGAGGTACTCCGCGTACTCGTGCGCGACGCCCGTGAGCGTGTTCGTGCCCGGCAACCGCTCGTACGAGCCACCCCAAGGATCCGGCTGGTCGTCCGCGAGCCCCAGCGTGCGCAGCGCCTTGGTGTTCAGCACCGTCCCGTGCCCGCTCCAGCCCTGCAGCCACACGGGATGGTCGGGCGTCACGCCATCGAGCGAGAAGCGATTGGCGTTCGCGTCGTCGAGCGTGGCCGTGCCCACCAGCACGAAGAGCCACTGCCCCGCCGGCACGCCCTGCGCCGCGGCCTGCAGCATCGCCTGCACCTCGGACAGCGTCGGCCCCGGCCCCGGCACGAACGCGGGCGAGTTCAGGTACAGCCCGCGCGGCACGATCGCGTGCAGGTGCGCGTCGTTGATCCCCGGCACGAGCGTGCGCCCGCCGAGATCCACCACCTGCGCCTTCTTGCCCGCGGCCTTGCGCACCTGCGCTTCGGTGCCCACCGCCAGCACCTTGTCGCCCAAGGTCGCGAGCGCCTCCGCGTAGGGCCGATCGGGGTCGGCGGTGAAGATCTTCCCGTTCACATACACGGTCGACGCGCCCGCAGACCCCCCTGATGCGGGGGCTGACAGCGCGGCGGACGTGAGGCAAAGCAGGGCCAAAAGACTCGAAAGTCTCAGCGTTTGCATGAGTTGTCTCCTGCCCGTGAAGGTAAGGTCTGCGCGCCCGAATCAACATTCCCCGGAAGAAGGGAAGCGCCGTGCGTTCTGTGAAAGGGAGGAGACCACCTTGCTCGAGGCCGCCATGTCCGACGTCAGCACCGACGATGTCCGCGCGCTGCTCCGCTTGTCGCGCGAGACTCGCGAGCTCCCCAACGGCTCACGCGACCAACGCCAGCACGCCCTCGAGGGCCTCTCGCGCATCGTCGGCGCGCAGGTCGGCATCTGGGTCGACTTCGATCCGGGCCCGCCGCCGCGCATCGTGCCCGTGGTCGACTTCGGCTGGAGCGACGAGGGCTCGCGCGCCGTCTTCCGCCGCTACATCCTGGAGCAGCAGGTCTTCGCCGACCCCTCGCTGCAGCCGCTCTCGACGCGCATGAAGGACGGCGTGTCCACCTTCGAGCGCTCGGACCTCGTGTCGGATCGCGAGTGGTACCGCTCTGCGCACGTGATGGAGTTGCGCCGCGACGCGGGCGTCGACAGCTTCATCTACTCGGGCTGGCTCGCGAACGGCCAACTTCAGGCCTTCGCCATGCACCGCCCCTGGGGCGACAAGCCCTTCGGCGACCGCGAGCGCACGCTCGTCGACGCGTTCCACACGGAGAGCCCCTGGCTGCACCCGCCGCCGAGCCCCATCGACACGCTCCCGACGCGCCTGAAGCAGGTGCTGGGCTTGCTCACCAAGGGCCTGTCCGAGAAGCAGATCGCAGCCGAGCTGACGCTCTCGGCGCACACGATCCACGACTACGTGAAGGCGCTGCACCGACGGCTCGGGGTGAACAGCCGCGGGGAATTGCTCGCGTTGGCCCTACGCGCGAACCCTCGCTAGGTCGAGTCTCGATCTCGCGACCGAGGGTGCTCCACCGCAGCGCTGTGCTCGCCCGATCACTCACCGCAGAGGCGCCGAAACGCGGAAGAGTGTTTGGGGCGATCTTCTGCGCTTCGGCGTCTAGACGAAGTCCGTCGTCTTCTTCCGCGCCATCCCGCGCGCCGGGTCCCGCTTGCTCTGACACGCCGCACAGAACTGCGCATACGGCACCGCCTTGAGCCGCGCAGCCGGGATCGGCTCCTCGCACTCCTCACAGAGCCCGACCATCTCGGGGTCGTCCGCGATCTTCCTGAGCGCCTTGTCGATGCGCGCCACGAGCTGCGCCTGGCCCGCGTTCCGATTCGAATTGATGGCCTGCAGCATCTCCGACAGCGCCTGCGCGTCCTCGTCGGCCACGCCGCTCGAGGCCTCGTCGGTGCGGTTCGGCTCGATCTTCGCCGCGCCCTTCGAGAGCGTCTCCGCGCGCAGCTTCGCTAGAGCATCCTTGTGCGCCTTCAATTGCTTCGCAGTCAGTGCCATTGCGCTCTCCGAAACTGCCGGCGTCCGAACACTCCCCGGGACGCTCGACGATCCGGTTCCCTCCGGGAACCTCCACCAGGGGTGAGCTGCCGATCCCCCCTGGACCCCCAGCAAGCACGAACACGACACGCCGACACGCTACATCTTGATCCGCTTGTTCTCCGCGTCGTACAGCGGCTTGAGGCTCGCCACCGCCGCCACCTTGCGCCCCGCGACATCGATCGTCCACGTGCCCGCGTCGAGCCACGCCTGCGTGATCGGCTCGTCGGCCTCGATCATCGCCAGCGCCGTCGCGCCGCCCACCGTGAAGCCATAGCTCGCCGCCCGCACATAGCCGTGCGACTTGCCGTTCCGCGCGACCACCTCGGCGTGGAAGAGCAGGGCGTCCGGCTCCTTGCACAAGAGCTGGATGAGGCGCTTCTTGAGCGGCCCCTTGGCCTTCTGCGCCTGCACGGCGTCCTTGCCGATGAACGCGGGCTTCTTCAGGTCCACCGCGAACCCGAGCCCGGCCTCGAGCACGGTGTCCGTGTTGTCGATGTCGTGCCCGTAGTCGCGGTAGCCCTTCTCCATGCGCAGGCTCGCGAGCGCCTTGAGGCCCGCGTGCCGCACGCCCAAGGGCTCGCCCGCCGCGACCAGCCGGTCGTACACGTGCAGCGCTTGCTCGGCGGGGATGTACAGCTCGTACCCGAGCTCGCCCAGGTACGTGATGCGCACGCACAGCACTTGCGCGAAGCCGATGTCGATGGTCCGCGCCGCCCGGAACGGGAACGCCTCATTCGACAGGTCCGCGCTCGTCACCTTCTGCATCAGCTCGCGCGACTTGGGCCCCTGCACGTTGAGCTGCGCGTAGCCGCTCGTGACATCGGTGACGAACGCGTGCGCGCCCTCGAAGTGCCGCCGCATGCGCGTCTCGGCGTGCCGGTGCGCCGTGTCCGACGCGACCACCCAATACTTGTCATCGGCAAGCTTCGTGACCGTCAGGTCGGCCTCCAGCTTGCCGTCCTCATTGAGCCACTGCGTGTACGTGATCTGCCCTGACTGCCCGTCCACGTGATTTCCCGAGAGCGTCTCGAGCAGGCGCCCCGCGTCCTTCCCCTGCACGGAGAACTTGGCCATGAACGACATGTCCATGAGGATCACGCCCTCGCGCGTCGCCTTGTGCTCGGCCTCCCAGTGGTTCCAGAACGCCGGCTTGCCGAACGTGAGCGGCCCCGGATCCGGCGTCTGCCCCGCGCCCGCGTACCAATCGGCGCCCTCCCAGCCCGAGACGTCCTTGAAGTACGCGCCCTGCGCCGCGAGGCGCTCGTGGAACGGCGACTTGCGAGCGCCGCGCGCCGTCTGCATCGAGCGGTTCGGATAGTGGCACTGGTACACCATGCCGAGCGACTCCACCGTGCGCGTGCGCCGGTACTCGGGGTTCGCCTGGTACGGATGCAGGCGATCGATGTTCATCGCCGTCACGTCCACGTCGGGCCGTCCGTTCAGGATCCAGTGCGCCATCACGCGCCCCATGCCGCCGCCCGTGAGGATGCCGATGGAGTTGAGGCCTGCCGCCACGAAGTAGTTCTTCACCTCCGCCGACTCGCCCACGATCGGCCGCAGATCCGGCGTGAAGCTCTCAGGCCCGCAGAAGAACTTGCGCACGCCGACCTCTCCCGAGATGGGGATGCGCGCCATCGCCTTCTCGAGGTACGGCCCCATGCGATCCCAGTCGGGCGCGAGCGTGCCGAAGCTGAAATCCTCGGGCACGCCGCCGACCATCCACGGCGCGCACACCGGCTCGAACAGGCCGATCATCAGCCCGCCGCCCTCCTCGCGGAAGTAGCCGTACGAGCCCGGATCCTCCAGCACCGGATGCGCCTGCGAGATGCCCGGGACCTTCTCCGTGATCAAGTAGTAGTGCTCCGCCGACTGCAGCGGAATGTTCACGCCCGACTTCGCGCCGAGCTGCCGCGCCCACATGCCAGCGCAGTTGACGACGATGTCGCACTCGATGTCGCCGTGGGCCGTGCGCACGCCCTTCACGGCGCCGTTCTTCACGATCACGTCCACCACCGGCGCGTTCTCGATGAGCTTCGCGCCCTGCATGCGCGCGCCCTTCGCCAGCGCCATGGTCACGTCCACCGGATCCGCGCGCCCGTCGCCCTTCACGTAAAAGCCCGCGAGCAGATCGTCGACCTTGGCGAGCGGGAAGAGCTCCTTGATCTCGCTCGGCGAGATCTCCTGCACGTCGATGCCGCAGTGCCGGTTGAACACCGACACGCGCCGGTACTCCTCGAGCCTGTCCTTGTCGCCCGCCACCTCGATGAAGCCGACCGGCTTGAAGCCCGTGGCCTGACCCGTCTCGGCCTCCAGGCGCGAATAGAGATCGCGCGTGTACTTTCGCATCTCCGTCGAGGTCTCGCTGGTCGAGCCGAACGTGACCATCAGCCCGGCCGCGTGCCAGGTGGTGCCCGAGGTGAGCCGATCGCGCTCGAGCAGGACCACGTCCTTCTCGCCCATGTGCGCGAGGTGGTACGCGACAGACGAGCCGATGATGCCGCCGCCGATGATGACGATGCGCGCGCGCGAGGGGAGGGGAGCCGAGGGCGAAAGGGGCGTAGACATGAGGCGCGCACAGTAGCAAAGGGGTCCGACATCCGGGCATCGGATTTCGTCCGGTGCGTGGAACTACCCGGTGCGATTCACGCCCGCCTCATGGCACTGATCGCGCGTGGTCAGACGCGATCGTTCCTGGCACATTCCGCGATCGCTGCACTTCCTGATGACGCGCGGAGTGAAGGTCTAGCCGCGGCCCCTACACCGCCGCCAGCGCCTTCGCCCACCCCGCGCGCGCGATCGCCCGCGCCATCCGCGGCGTGTTGTGCGCCCAGCCGAGCCGACCATCCGGCCCCGCGACGATGATCCCGCCGTCGCCCTGCGCGCGCTCCTTCAAGAGCGCCACCGCGTCCTGCGCCGCGACCCTCGGCGACTTGCCCTGGCCCACGTACACGCAGGCCGCGCGCGCCATCTGCACTTTCAGGATCGCCTCGCCCACGCCCGTGCTGCTCGCCGCCGCCTCGTGATCGTCCGCGAACGTCCCCGCGCCGAGGATCGGCGTGTCGCCCCCCCGCCCCGGCCGCTTGTAGACAGTGCCGCCCGTCGAGGTGCACGCCGCCACGCGGCCCTTCGCGTCCACCGCGCACGCGCCGATGGTCCCGAGCTTCTTGCGCACGCTGTCCGCGCCCTCGATCTGCGCCAGCTTGTGCAGCTCCTCCCAGCGCGCCCGCTGCTTGGCCGTCACCAGGAGCGCGTTCGGATACACGGGGATCCCGCACTCGCGCGCGAAGGCCTCGGCACCCTGGCCCACCATCAAGACGTGCGGCGTGCCATCGCAGACGTGCCGCGCCGCGATGATGGGATTCTTGATCGTCCTCACGCAGGCCACGCCGCCGCCACGCAGGGTGGTTCCGTCCATGCACGACGCATCGAGCTCCGCGTCGCCCTCGCTGGTCAGCGCCGCGCCCGTGCCCGCGTTGAACTGCGGATCGTCCTCGAGCACCACCGCCGCTGCCTGCGCCGCATCGAGCGCCGAGCCGCCCGCGAGCAGCACCTTGAGCCCCGCCTCGGCCGCCGCCCGCGCGCCCGCCAGGATGGGCGTCGGGTCGACATCGGGATCGGTCCCCGCGCCGCCATGGATGATGACAGCAGGTCCGCCCTTCTGATCGAGGAGGGAGTCGAACTCGGCCTGCGTGACGTCGCCAGCGAAGTGGGAGGACATGGCGGCGCAAGATAGAGCGGGAGGTGGCGGAGCGCCAGGGGACGGAGCTGACGAACTGCTTCACAAGGAGGAAGGGAGGAAGGGTTCTTGGCCCGTGCCTCAGGCTGCGGACCCTCAGCCCCCCAAAACCTCAAGCATTGAAGGGGGATGCAACAAGA
Source organism: Deltaproteobacteria bacterium (assembly GCA_018266095.1). Taxonomy (GTDB): domain Bacteria; phylum Myxococcota; class Myxococcia; order Myxococcales; family 40CM-4-68-19; genus CAIWCD01. The sequence continues at coordinate 834 of JAFEBC010000259.1, read as the reverse complement.
GGGACGGCCAACAATCCCTTCCTCCCTTCCTCCTTGTGAGTGTAGTTCTGCCAGACCGAGCCAGACAGGTGCGATCGGAGCTCCCAGCCTAACCCGCTGAATCTCCTTGAATTCGCTCCCGGATCGGCGTTCAGTGTCGTTCAGGTGTGCGGACGCGCGTGTCGGCGATCACGCCAAATGCGCGAAATGTAGGCAACCATCCGACACGCCGGGCGCTGATTTCTCGCTCGCGCCGCCAACTACCCCCTTGTTCTCGACCTCGGCGCTCAGGTATACTCTTGCGGCGCTAAACGCCTGTCTCGGAACACCCCGGGAGCACCACTGTGAACGTGACCCGCCTGCAGGTCGAGAACCTCCACCGCGACATGGTCTTCGCCTCGAACGAGGCGGCGAAGGCACGGCGCGAGGTCGATGCACTCCACGCCAAGGGTGGCAACATTGCTCACCTTTTGCGGCCCTGGCGCGACTCCACGCGCGTGCTGGCCGACGCCCTGCGCACCAGCGCGGTCAAGCTGGCCAAGGACGGCAACGAGGGGCATCTGGTCGCCCGCATCGAGGAGCGCATCAACGACCTGTCCTCGCGCGCGCACTCGCTGGATCTGGAGCGCGAGCTCGACGAAACCGTCAAGTCTTTCGAGGCTTTGGCCACGGAGCTCATCGCGCTGCGCGGCCTGCGCGGCAACTACCTCGTCTCGCTGTTGTGGTCCAAGAAGCCCGACATCGACCGGGCCACGATGCACCTCTCGAAGGCCCGCGCGAACGGCGGCTTCGACGAGGAGAGCTTCAGCAAGCTCAAGATCCTCAGCAAGAACGCGGACGACAAGCAGAAGACCT
>JAFEBC010000258.1 GCA_018266095.1 Deltaproteobacteria bacterium | reverse complement strand
GCGTTCTCGGCGTTCGCCACCTACGACGGCCAGCGCGCGGCGGAGTGTTCGCTGCGGTTCGCGCAGCTCGCGATCCTGCTCTCGCAGGCGCGCGTGCCCGGCTTCGGCGGGCCCTCGTCGATCCAGTACACGACGCCGGCCACCTTCAAGGGCACGCTGGAGGGCACGCTGGTGGTGAACGTGGACGGCCTGTTCAACCCGCGCACCACGCTCACGTACACGAACTTCACCGACTACGGCGGGTTCACGCTCGACCGGACCATCATCACGCAGACGGATTCGGGCGGGAACGGCACGCTCTTCTCCGCGGTGGCGCCCACGTACACGAAGGCCGGCGCGGCCCAGCCGCTCTGGGCGGGCACCATCACCTTCGGCCAGGAGGACGGCTCGGGCGACACGCTCACGCTCGCGGGAGGCGTGGTGACGGGCGGCAAGTATCACGTGGATGATTCGAGCGGCGGGCACTACGTGTTCCCGTACACGGACATCCTGGAGACGAACGTGCTCAATGGTTGCTTCGCGCAATGATTGGCTTTGGCAATGATTGACACCGGCAACGGTCGCCCCTGGCTGGTGAGGACGTGAGGCCGACGATGCGCGCGCGCCCGACGTGGCTCCTCTTGCTGCTGGCGATGGCGCTGCCGCTGCCGGTCTGGGCCGGGGACGACGCGCCGCTCATCGCCGTGCTGGAGCTGTCGACCCGGGTCACGGGCGCGAAGGTCGATCGCGGCTACTTCTCGGATCGCGTGCGCGGCGCGGTGCTGCTGGCGATGCCCAAGGCGCGGCTGATGACGCGCGACAACCTGGAGGTGCTGGCGCGCGCGGCCCACGTCGATCTGTCGACGTGCGACGCGAGCTGCGCGGTCGACACCGGACGCAAGCTGGGCGCGGACTACATCGTCTCCGGCGAGCTGGTGTCCTTGGGCCGGAGCCTGCGCATCTCGCTGCGCCTGCACGAGACGCGCGAGGGGCGCCTCTTGTCGGTGGCCCACGCCGGCGGCGACTCACCGGAGCAGCTCGACCGCGCGCTGGATGCGCCGCTCGCAGAGCTGGTGGAGCCGCTGCGGCCGCAGGAGGCGCCGGGCCGCTTCTCTGCGCTCGCGCCGCTGTGGCTCGCGGACGCCGTGTCGCTCTCGGCGGCGATGGCGCTGGTGCTCCCTGCCGAGGGGCGCTTCGAGCTCCTGGCCCACGTCTTCGGCGCCGAGCTGCGCGGGTGGAAGGCAGACGGCGCGCACTGGATGCTGGAGGTCGGCCTCGCGCCGTTCACGCTGCGGCGGCGGGCGGGGCCGCAGCTCTCGATCGACTGGCTGCAGCCCTATGCGGCCTTCGCGGTGGGCACGCCGTGCCTGCCGCACGATGAGAGCGGGAGCTGCGCGCTGGGCTCCACGGTGCACGGGCTGCGGGTGGGCACGCGCGCCGCGCTGGTGGTCAATCCGCAGCGGGAGCTCTTCGGCCTGCGCCTCGGCCTCGATCTCTCCTACGCGAAGATGGACCTTCAGGATTCGGGCGGCGCGGCGTGGAATGGCGTCGCGCTGGTGGCCTTCGCCGGGGTCGGACTTTCGCTCTAGGAGCGGCCGCGCTCGCTGCTAGAGTGCGCACATGGACGAGAACCAGATCCCTGCCATCCGCGCGGTCCCGCGCACCGGCGTCATCTACGTCACCACCGAGGCCGGCCGCCGCGGCTACAAGCCCGGCGACGCGAGCTGGTCGAACCTGGGTCAGGGCATGCCCGAGACCGGCGACCTCCCCGGCGCGCCCCCGCGCGTGGGCAAGATCAGCATCGACGTCGACGACCAGGAGTACGCGCCCGTCCCCGGCATCTGGGAGCTGCGCGAGTCGGTGGCCTCGCTCTACAACCGCCTGTACCGGCGCGGCATGCCCTCGCAGTACAGCGCCGAGAACGTGAGCCTCTGCGGCGGCGGACGCGCTGCGCTCACGCGCGTGGCGGCGAGCCTCGGGCACATCAACCTCGGCCACTTCCTCCCCGACTACACCGCGTACGAAGAGCTGCTCGACGTCTTCAAGGCGTTCACGGCCATCCCCATCCTGCTCGAGGGCGACCGCGGCTACGCCTTCACGCCCGACGACCTGCGCAAGGAGATCCTCGGCCGCGGCCTCTCGGCGCTCCTGCTCTCGAACCCGTGCAACCCGACCGGCAAGCTGGTGCAGGGCGAGGAGCTCGCTCGCTGGGTGAAGACCTCGCGCGAGCTCGAGTGCATGCTCATCATCGACGAGTTCTACTCGCACTACGTGTGGACGGGCCGCCCCGGACAGCTCCCGGTGGAGAGCGCGGCGCGCTACGTCGAGGACGTGAACAAGGACCCGGTGGTGCTGCTCGACGGCCTCACCAAGAACTGGCGCTACCCGGGCTGGCGCTGCTCGTGGACGGTCGGCCCCAAGGCCGTCATCGAGGCGACGGCGTCGGCGGGCTCGTTCCTCGACGGCGGCGGCAGCAAGCCCTTGCAGCGCGCGGCCATTCCCCTCCTCGACGAGAAGTACGTGCAGGCCGAGACGATGGCCACGCACAACGTGTTCCGCGAGAAGCGCCACAAGACGCTCTCCGCGCTCGAGCGCATCGGCATCCGCGCCGATCGCGCGCCCGACGGCACGTTCTACGTCTGGGGCAACCTGTCGAGCTTGCCCGCGCCGCTCAACGACGGCATGTCGTTCTTCCGCGCCGCCCTCGACCGCAAGGTCATCTGCGTGCCCGGCGAGTTCTTCGACGTGAACCCGGGCAAGCGCCGCTCGCGCGCTGCGTCGCGCTTCAAGAGCTACGTGCGCTTCTCGTTCGGCCCCTCGATGGCGAGCGTGGAGCAGGCGCTCGGGCGCATCGAGGAGATGGTGCTGCAAGCCGCCAAGGGGCCGGACCTGAAGGTGGTCGAGAGCAAGTAGCCTACGTCGTGCACGACTTGGACGTCGGGTGCGCCTGGCAGCAGGAGAAGTACGCCGCGATCTGGCTCGCGCACGCGTTGCCGTCGATCTCGGTCTTGCCCGAGTTGTCGCACGAGTTGTGATCGACGCCGCAGGAGATGAAGTCGACGGTCACCGAGCCGCAGTCGGCGTCGGCGATGGCGGCCTGGCAGCTCGTCTGTTCGGCCTGCGTCGGCGCGGTGTCGTTGGGGCAGCTCCCCTTGTGCGCGCAGTCGACGGTGGTTCCGCCGCACGCGGTGAGCGCGAGCGCGAAGGCTGCTGTACAAGCGAGGAGGGCGCCGCGAAGGGTGACGTTGGTCATGCCGTCTAGACCAACATCGGATCGGCACCGGCCACAAGATTTCGTCCCCGCGGCTTGCCTGCGACGCGCGCGCACGCAATTCTCAGCCGTGGCCGATCGCAACCAGCTCGACCTCTTCGGCGCCCCCACGCCCGAGACGCGCCCGCAGCCGCCGGCCGGGCAAGCCTCGCGCGGCAAGCCCCCGCTGGGTCCGGTCGCGCCGACGCCAGAGCAGCTCGCGCAGGCCCGAGAGCTCCCGCCGCTCGTGCGCCTGGGCACGTCGAGCTGGTCGTTCCCGGGCTGGGAGGGCGTGGTGTACGACCGCGCCGCCACCGAGCACGAGCTGTCGAAGGCGGGCCTGCTCGCCTACGCGCAGCACCCGCTCCTGCGCACCGTGGGCATCGATCGGACCTTCTATGCGCCCGTGCCCGCGCGCGTGCTGGCCGAGTACGCCGCGCAGGTCCCCGACAGCTTCCGCTTCCTGGTGAAGGCGCACGACGAGGTGTGCACGCTGCGCTTCGGCGACCACCCGCGGCTCGGCATCCGCCGCGGCCAGGACAGCCCGCACTTCCTCGATCCTGCGTACACCATCGACCAGATCGTGCTGCCCTTCATGGAGGGTCTGGGCGAGAAGGGCGGCCCGCTGCTGTTCCAGTTTCCGCCGCAGGACGCGCTCAAGTCCCTGGGCCCGGATCGCTTCGCGGCCCGCCTGCACGACTTCTTGCGCCAGCTCCCGAAGGGCCCGCTCTACGCGGTCGAGCTGCGCAACCGCGAGCTCTTGGGGCCCCAACTCGCCGCGGCCCTGCGCGACGTGAACGCTTCGCTCTGCTACGCGGCCTGGAGCCAGTTGCCGCCGGTCGATCAGCAGGCGCGGCGCGTGCCGCTGGAGCCGATGCCGGCGCTGGTGATCCGCTGGCAGCTCCCGCGCGGCGCGACGTATGAGGCGCAGAGGGCGGAGTGGGCGCCGTTCCGGCACCTGCAGGAAGAGGATCTGGAGACGCGCTCGGCCATCGCGCAGCTCATGAAGACGGCGCTGGCGAAGGGCAAGGCGACCTACGTGATCGTGAACAACAAGGCCGAGGGGTGCGCGCCGGAGAGCGTGTTCAAGCTCATCGAGAAGTACTTGTCGATCCGCTGAGGGCCGTGTGTTGGTACAAGGAAGACATTGTACCGATACAATCAATCGCCGATGATCTTGATGAGGACCCGCTTGTCCCGCCGCCCGTCGAACTCCCCATAGAAGATCTGCTCCCACGGCCCGAAGTCCAGCTTGCCCTGCGTGATGGCCACCACCACCTCGCGGCCCATCACCTGCCGCTTGTGATGGGCATCCCCGTTGTCCTCGCCGGTGCGGTTGTGCGCGTAGCGCTGCGGGCTCGCGTCGAAGGGCGCAAGCCACTCGAGCCATTTCTTGGCCCTCCGCGGCGGTCCCCGACGCCTGCTGCGGGCACAGTCGCGTCGCCGAATACGGCGACATGCTCCTAGTAGTCCTGGTGCAGGCCGGGCTCGTCGTCGTTGATGAACACGGACGCGGTGATGTGCATCGCGTTCACGAGGCACAGGCCTTCGCGCACGCCGCTCGCGTCCACGGCGCGCTCGACGTCGCCGGTGATGTTCACGAACTCCATGCGCTCCTTGGTGCGGAAGGTGAGCGTGCTGCGGTGCGATTTCATGCCGGCCTCCTGCTGCTAGTGTACGCGGCCCATGACCCCACAGGCTCCTCTCCGCGAGTTCACGCTGCGCGCGGTCGTCACCGGCATCGCGCTCGGGCTGGTGTTCGGCGCGGCCAACGCGTACCTCGGCCTGCGCGTCGGCCTCACGGTGTCGGCGTCGATCCCTGCCGTGGTCATGACGGTGGCCCTCTTCCGCGCCTTCCGCGCGCGCGCCAGCATCCTCGAGGCGAACCTCTCGCAGACCGTCGGCAGCGCGTCGACCTCGCTGGCCACCGGGACCATCTTCACCGTGCCCGCGCTGTATCTGTGGGGTGTCGTGCCGCCGTACTCGCAGGTGGTGCTGCTCGCGTTCCTGGGCGGTGTGCTCGGCTTGTCCGCGATGATCCCGCTGCGGCGCTTGCTCGTCGAGCAGGGCCATGACGAGCTCCCGTATCCCGAGGGCACGGCCTGCGCGGTGGTGCTGCGCGCGACCTCGGACGACTCGCAGGGCGGCAAGCTCATCTTCGGCGGCATCCTGGCGGGCGCGGCGGTGAAGCTCTTGCTCTCGGTCGCGTTCCTCATGCCCGGCGAGCTGGACCTTCACCTGCCCGTGCTCCCGCAGGCCGTGCTGGCCATCGAGCTCGCGCCCGCGCTGGTCGGCGTCGGGTTCATCCTCGGTCATCGGCAGTCGGCGATCCTGGTGGCGGGCTCGGTGATCTCGTCGCTCGTGCTCATCCCGCTCATCGCCTGGTTCGGCGCGGGGCTCACGGCGCCGCTGTATCCGGAGACGGTGAAGCTCGTCTCGCAGATGGACGCGGGCGCGATCTGGTCGCGCTACGTGCGCTACATCGGCGCAGGCGCGGTGGCGATCGCGGGCATCCTCACCGTGCTCAAGACGCTCCCGTCGATGGTCGAGTCGTTCCTGGCGGTGATCCGTGCCAAACGCACGGAGCTCGCCGCGGGCGCGCGCACGTTGAGCCTGCGCGAGCTCGTGTCCTCCGCGGCGCCGGCGCCGCAGCAGGACCTCTCGGGCCGCTTCGTGCTCGGCGGCGTGGCGCTGGTGGTGCTCTCTGCGGCCTTCGTCCCCTACGTCTTCGGGACGGGCCTCACTCCGCTGCAGCGCGCGATCTGCGCGGGCGGCGCGGCGATCTTCGGCGTCCTCTTCGTCACCGTCGCGGCGCGCATCGTCGGCATCGTCGGCGTCTCGTCGCAGCCCACCAGCGGCATCACGCTCGTCTCGCTCATCGGCATCGCGTCCATCTTCGCGGCCTTCGGCTGGACCGATCCCGTCGCGCGCGCGGGCGTGCTCACCGTCGGCACCATCGTCGCCATCGCGGCCTCGAAGGCCGGCGACATCTCGCAGGATCTGAAGACCGGCTTCCTCGTCGGCGCCACGCCTGCGCGCCAGCAGTTGGGCCAATTGCTCGGCGCTGCCTTCGCGTGCTGGGGCGTGGCGGCCAGCGTCCACTTGCTCGGAGAGGCGTTCCCCTTCGGCGGCAAGGATCTCCCGGCGCCGCAGGCCACGCTGATGAAGACCATCGTCGAGGGCGTGCTCAGCGGAAATCTCCCCTGGGGCCTCGTGCTCACCGGCGGCGGCCTCACCTTCGGCGCGATCCTCTGCGGCGTGTCCGGCCTCGCGTTCGCCATCGGCGTGTACCTGCCGCTCTCGTCGATGGCGCCCATCTACCTCGGCGGGGTTGTGCGCGCGTGGACCGAGCGTGGCCGCGCGCCGCGCGAGGAGGGCGAGCTCGATCCGGGCGTGCTCGCTGCCTCTGGAATGGTGGCCGGCGAAGGCCTCGCGGGCGTGCTCGTGGCGGCGCTGGTCGCGGGAAAGCTGGTGCCCAAGTCGATGGAGCCGCGCGTGGGCGGCGTGGCGGGCTCGGCTCTCACCGCGCTCGCCTTTCTCGGAGTCGCGTGGATGTTGCGCCGGGCCGCGCGCACATCCGTGCAGACCTAGCGAGGGCGACGATTCACCGCAGAGACGCAGAAGCGCAGAAGATCACTTGTCCCAATCCAATTCTGCGCTTCGGCGCCTCTGCGGTGAGTGATCGGGCGAGCACCACCCTTGCTCTAGTGAAGAGAGAACGACTCAACCACCGGCTTGTCGTCCCCGTCTCACTCTTCGCGCCGAGCGCGCCCGCCTTCTTGGCCACGCCGTCCCACACCGCGCCCTGGTTCGATTCGTACTTCGCGCGGCCGCGCACCGACTGCTCCACCATGCCACCCGACTGCGTGAACTTCGCGTCGCCGCTCCAGCGGCCGTGCTCGACGCAGAACACCTCGACCTTGGCGATCTCGCCCGGCGCGATCACGCGATCCTTGCTGCGAACACGAGCACGAGCGACACGACGAACCGCATGGCGGCCTCCAGAGCAGGGTGACCGCACAACGCGCGGGCGCGCAGAAGGATCCATCCCCCCTTTCTGCACGGCCGATCTGGTGGCAGTGTGGCCGGTCGGAAACCATTGATGCGCCGACCCCTCCCGCTGCTGCTGCCGCTGTTCGCCCTCGCGCTCTCGTCCTGCGCGAAGGACGACTATTCACACCTGTATCAAGCCTCGCCGCTGCCGCCGGGCTGGACCTCGGCCGAGCTGGCCGCGCTCGGCCGCCTGGGCCCCACGCTCTTGCCCCACGGCGTGATCGTCTCGGTGTGGTCCTCGCACGCCACGCGCGTGGAG
>JAFEBC010000257.1 GCA_018266095.1 Deltaproteobacteria bacterium | reverse complement strand
GTCGGTGGCGCCCGGCGAGGTGCTGGCGCTCGTCGGCGAGAACGGCGCGGGGAAGTCCACGCTCATCCAAGTGGCCTGCGGCCTGTACACGCCGGACGCGGGCGAGGTGCGCGTGCGCGGGCAGGTCCTGCGCGCGGGAGATCCGCGGGCGGCCATCGACGCGGGTGTGGGCGTCGTCTACCAGCACTTCATGCTCGTGGGCCCGCTGCCGGTCTGGGAGAACGTGGTGCTCGGCCGTGAGCCGCGCAAGGCAGGGCTGTGGGGCGCGCTGGGAGTGGTCGATCGCGATCGCGCGCGCGCGGAGGTGGCCGAGGCCGCGCAGAAGGCCGGGCTCGCGCTGGACATCGACGCGCCCGTCGAGTCGCTGGGCGTGGGCGCGCAGCAGCGCGTGGAGATCGTGAAGCAGCTCTGGCGCGGCGCGCAGGTGCTCATCCTCGACGAGCCGACGGCCGTGCTGGGCCCGGCCGAGGCCGACGAGCTCGCGCGCACGGTGAAGAAGCTCGCGGCCGAGGGGCGCTCGATCGTCTTCATCTCGCACAAGCTGCCCGAGGTGCTGCGCGTGGCCGACCGCATCGCGGTCTTGCGGCGCGGAAAGCTCGTGCTGGAGCGCGCGGCGGCGGGCGCGGAGGCCTCGCGGCTGGCCGAGGCGATCATGGGCGTGGGCGAGGGCAAGGCGGCCCCGCTGCAGCACGAGGTGGCGGCGCAGGCCCTGGGGCTCGCGCAGACGCCGCTGGCTCCGAGCGCGTCGTCAACAAGCGCAGGTCCATCGGGCGCAAGCAATGCGAACGTACGCCTCGTCGCCAAGGACCTCCGCTGCCAGAGCGCGCGCGGCCGCCCTGCCCTGCGCGGCCTCTCGTTCACGCTGCGTCCGGGAGAGGTGCTGGGCATCGCGGGCGTGGACGGCAACGGGCAAGGCGAGCTCGCGGAGGTGCTCACGGGCCTGCGCGCGGCCACGGGCTCGCTCACGCTCGAGGGCAAAGAAGGGCTCGCGGGGCGCGGCTGGGCGCACGATCCGCACCGCGCGCGCGAGTCCGGCGTGGTCCACCTGCCCGAGGACCGCCACAAGCGCGCCATGTGCCTGCCGCTCTCGCTCGCCGAGAACGCGTCGCTCGGACATCACGCGCTCACGCCGTGGGCCAAGGGACCGCGCGGCTGGCTCGTCGACCGCCGCGGCCGCCAGCAGCGCACCGAGTCGCTCATCGTCGACTTCGACGTGCGGCCGACGAATCCGCTGGCCACGGCCTCGGGCCTCTCGGGCGGCAATCAGCAGAAGCTGGTGGTCGCGCGCGAGCTCGCGGGCGGTCCGGTGCCCAAGCTGGTGGTCGCCGTGCAGCCCACGCGCGGGCTCGATTTCCTGGCCACGCAGCGCGTGTGGAAGGCCCTGCGGGCCGCGCGGGACGCGGGCGCGAGCGTGATCGTGGCCTCATTGGATCTGGATGAATTGCGCGCGCTGTCGGATCGCATCCTCGTGATGTTCGACGGCCGCGCGACCGGCGAGGCGCCCCCGACGGCGAGCGACGAAGAGCTGGGCAAGCTGATGCTCGGGCAGAGCGGGACGGAGCAAGCGCATGCCTGAGCCAACGCAAACGCCAACGCCAACGCCAACGCCAACGCAAACGCAAACGCCAACGCCAACGCCTACGCCAACGCCTACGCAGCCGCCAACGCCTACGCCTACGCCGACCCTCCGCCAGACTCTCTTCGCCCCCGCGCGCGCTCCCCTCTGGAGCGCCATCTTCGCCATCGCCTCCGCGCTGCTCGTCTGCTTCCTCGCCATCCTCGCCACCGGCAAGGATCCCGTCGCGGGCTACGGCTGGCTGCTCCAGGGCGCGTTCGGCGGCCTCTCGCCCCTCGGCGAGACGTCCATCAAGACGGCCGTGCTCACCCTCACCGGCCTCTCCGTCGCCATCGCCTTCTGCGTGGGCCTCTTCAACATCGGCGCCGAAGGCCAGCTCATCTGGGGCGCGCTCGCCGCCGCCGTGTGCGGACGTGCGCTCGACGCACCGGCCTTCATCGCCATCCCAGCCGCGCTCCTGTGCGCCGGCCTCGCGGGCGGGCTGTGGGCGCTCCTCCCCGCGCTGCTCAAGACCTACCGCGGCGTGCACGAGGTCATCAGCACCATCTTGCTGAACTGGGTCGCCATCCACCTCGTGCACGGCTGGCTCGTCACCGGCCCGCTCGCGGCGCACTCCAGCGGCTCCGACATCTCCGTCGCGGGCACCGAGCCCATCCGCGTCGCGGCACAGCTCCCGCGCCTGTTCATGCAGGGCCGCACCGATCTCGGCATCGTGATCTCACTCGCGCTCGCGGCCTGCGTGTGGGTCGTCCCCGCGCGCCCGCGGCGCGGCTTCGAGTGGCGCGCGGTCGGCGCCGGGCCCGACGCGGCGTACACGGCCGGCATCTCCAACACGCGCAGCATCTGCGAGGCCATGCTCCTCGCGGGCGCGCTCGCGGGCATCGCCGGCGGCCTGCTCATCCTCGGCACCGAGCACAGATATCCGGGCGTCTTCCGCACTGGCTACGGCTTCGACGGCATCGCGGTCGCGCTGGTGGGCGGCGGCACGGCACCTGGCGCGGTCCTCGCGGGACTCTTCTTCGGCGCCCTGCGCGCAGGTGCGACGCGGCTGCAACTGGTTGGCATCCACCCGAGCTTCGCCGAGCTCATCCAGGGCCTCGCCGTGCTCTTCGTGGCCGCGCCCCGCATCTTCGCGCCCATCGTCACCAGGCTGCGCGGACGTGCCCCCGAGGAGGTCGCATGAGCGCGCTGATGTCGCTGTTGCAGGCGCTGCTCGAGTACGCGCCGCCCTTGATGTTCGCGGCTCTGGGCGGCGTGCTCAGCGAGAAGAGCGGCGTGGTCAACATCGGCCTCGAGGGCATGATGCGCTTCGGCGCGTTCTTCGCCGCCGCGGTGGCCATCTGGACCGGCAATCCCTGGCTGGGCGCGGTCGCGGGCATGGTCGCTGGCGCCGCCGTCGCGTCGGTCCACGCGCTCTTGTGCCTGCGCTTCCGCGCCGATCAAGTCGTCAGCGGCGTCGCGCTCAACCTGGTCGCGCTCGGCCTCATCACCTTCCTGCTCGAGATCTCCTTCGCCTCCGCCGGCGTCAGCCCGCCCGCGCCGCAGCTCCCGCGTTCGCTCGGCGGACACACCGCGCTCACCTGGCTCGCGCTCGCCCTGCCCTTCGGCATGCACTGGTTCTTCACGCGGACCGCGACGGGTCTGCGCGTGCGCGCCATCGGGGAGAACCCGAAGGCCGCGGCCACGCTCGGCGTCCGTGTGCTCCGGCTGCGCGCCCTCTGCGTCCTCGGCAGCGGCGGCCTCGCGGGCCTGGGCGGCGCTTGTCTGTCGATCGGCATCCTCGGCCAGTTCGACGCGCGCATGCCCGCGGGCCAGGGCTTCATGGCCCTCGCCGCGATGGTCTTCGGCAAGTGGACTCCGCTGGGCGCCGCCGGCGCTGCCCTCTTCTTCGCGGGCGCCGACGCGCTGCAACGGCAGCTCTCGTTCTCGCTGCACGCGGCCGATCTGCGCCTGGAGGGCGTGTTCCTCGCGCTGCCCTATGTGCTGACGCTGCTCGTGCTCGCGCTCGGCGTCGGACGCACGCGGGCGCCGGCCGCAGACGGCATCCCCTACGCGCCCGAAGAGCGCTGAAACACCTGCTCCAGCCGCTCGCGCAGGAGCTCCGGCGTGAACGGCTTCTCCAGCACGCGCTCCTTCATCACCTTGAGGAACGCCTCGGTGCGCGGCGTGTACCCGCCGCCGCTCATGAACAGCGTGCGCGCGGCCTGGCCCGCGTCGATGGCCACGAGCCGCTCGTGGAACTCCACGCCGTCGACCTCCGGCATCATCACGTCGCAGAGGATCGCGTCCCAGCGCTTGCCGTCCTGCAGGTCCTTGAGCGCGAGCTCCGCGTCCTCGTGCAGGTCGACGTCGAAGTCGTCGCCCATCATCCGCTGCAGGCCGAAGCCGATGAGCGGCTGGTCGTCCACCACCAACACGCGCCTGCGCGGCGCCGCGCTCGACGTGCCAGGCTCGCTCATCAGAGTCCCTGCGGATTCACCAGCGCCTCGCCCTCGAACTCCACCACGCGGTCGCGGATGGAGAACGGCATGGGGATGGCGCGGATGGGGTCCCTCTGCACGCACGACATGATGGTCTCGGCGATGGCCAACCGCAGGCCCTCGGTGTCGTCGATCAGGTACTCGAACTTGATGCTCGACTCGCCCAGCCGCGAGCAGCGCATGCGCACGATGATGGGCTGATCGTACTTGGCGAACGCGAGGTGGTCGATGACCGCGCGCCGCACGATCACCTGCACCGGCGCCTCCGAGCCCTCGATGAAGAGGCCCAGGTTCCGGAAATATTCGCCGCGCGCGAGCTGGAGCAGGTCGTGCCACGCCGACGCCTGCATGATGCCCTGCGCGCCCACCTCGTCGTGCCGCACGCGGTGCCCGTAGATGAACTTGAAGAGCTTCTCGATGCGCCGCGAGGACTCATCGCGCAGGCGCATGGCCTCGGCGATCTGCTCCGGCGTCAGCTCGATCTTCGGTTCGCTCATGTCGATCCCTTGCCCTTACGCGCGAAGCTGCGGGAGGAAGCTCTTGCCGCTCGGCGTGCTGACGCCGAAGTACTCGGCCACCGTCGCCCCGAGGTCCGCGAACGAAGCACGCTCGCCCAACGCCTGCGCGCCGCGGCCCGGCGCCAGCGCCAAGAGCGGCACGCGCTCACGGGTGTGATCGGTGCCCGGCATGGTCGGATCGTTGCCGTGGTCGGCGGTGATCACGAGGACATCGCCCTCACGCAGGTTCTTCTCGATCCCCGGCAGCGCCGCGTCGATCTCCTCGAGCGCGCGCGCGTAGCCCACCGGATCGCGCCGGTGCCCGTAGAGCATGTCCGTGTCCACCAGGTTCACGAAGAGGAGCCCGCGGTCCATCTTCTCGAGCAGCGCCTCCGTCTGCTTGAGCCCGTCCGCGTTGCCCTCGGTGTGCACCTTCTCGGTCACGCCGCGCCCGTCGTAGATGTCCGGGATCTTGCCCACGCCGACGGTGCGCACGCCGGCCTTCGCCAGGTTGTCGAGCACCGTGTCCTGCGTCGGCGGCTGCGAGAAGTCGTGCCGGTTGTAGGTGCGCTTGAACTTGCCGTTGGCGCCCACGAACGGCCGCGCGATCACGCGGGCGATGCCGCGGCTCTTGCCCACCTCACGCGCCGCCTTGCACCACTTGTAGAGCGTCTCCAGCGGCACCTTCTCCTCGTGCGCGGCGATCTGGAACACCGAATCCGCCGACGTGTACACGATGGGCAGGCCCGTGCGCAGGTGCTCCTCGCCGAGCTCGTCCAGGATGGTCGTGCCGCTCGCGGGCTTGTTGCAGAGGAAGCCCGGCGCACCCGACACTTCAAGCCACTCGTCCATCAGGTCCTTGGGGAACCCGTTGGGAAACGTGGTGAAGCCCTTCTCAAGCACGAGGCCCATCATCTCCCAGTGGCCCGTGGTGGTGTCCTTGCCGTGCGACTTCTCCTCCATCGCGCCCCAGCTCGCGGCCGGCGCCGAGGTCTGCGGGCAGCCCTGGATGCCGGTGATGTTGCCCAGGCCCCAGCGCTGCATGGTCGGGAGCTTCAGGCCGCCCACGTGCTTGGCCGTGTTGGCGAGCGTGTTGGAGCCGGTATCGCCATACGCAGCAGCGTCGGGCAATTCGCCCGCGCCGACGGAATCGAGCACGAGGATCACGAAGCGCGACATTAGGGGGAGCCCCGCATTCCCGCTCCCGTCGCCAGGAGGGCCTGTGCACCATCGTCGAACGATCCACTGCGCATCGCTTCCTCCTCTTCGTCAACGTACTTCCAGTACGCTTCCTCATCGATCGTCGCGCTGCTTGCGCCTCGTTCGCCTGGCTCGGTCCGGGGAATGCGGGGCACCCCCTAGTACTTCCCTCCGCCGCCCGCGGGCTTGGCATTGGTGACGATGGCCACGCTGGCGCTGGCGCCGATGCGGTTCGCGCCGGCCGCGATCATCTTCTCCGCGTCCGCCGTGGTGCGCACGCCGCCGGAGGCCTTCACGCCCACGTCGTCGCCCACGATCTGCCGCATGAGCGCGATGTCCTCCGCCGTGGCGCCGCCCGGACCGAAGCCCGTGGACGTCTTCACGAACGCCGCGCCGGCCGCCTTGGAGAGCGCGCAGCCGATGACCTTCTCGTCGCGCGTGAGGCCGCCGGTCTCGAGGATGACCTTCACGGGGGCGGGCCGCGCGCCCTCGACCACCGCGCGGATGTCGTGCTCGACGAGCGCGTAGTCGTGGCTCTTCAAGGCGCCGATGTTGATGACCATGTCGATCTCGGCCGCGCCCGCGCGCACGGCTTCCTTGGTCTCGAACACCTTCGACGAGGTCGTCCCGGCGCCGAGCGGGAAGCCGACCACCGCGATGGGCTTGGTCGACGAGCCGTGCAGGATGCGCGCGGCGAGCGCGATGTTGGACGAGTTCAGGCACACGGTGGCAAAGCCCCACTTGCGCGCCTCGTCGCACAGCTTGATCACGTCGTCGCGCGTCGCGTCCGGCTTGAGCAGCGTGTGGTCGATGTAGCCCGCGATGTCCTTGCTGGTGCGGATGGCGAGCGGCGTGAGGCGCGCCGTGCCGAGCTGGCTCATCGAGCGGGCGCCGCAGGTCTGGTTCTCGTCGCAGGGCGCGCAGCCACCGGGCGCACACTCCTTGGCGTCGGTGTCGGGCGTGCGCGGGCCGCACGTCGGCTGGGTGCGGCCGATCTGCTCGGCGCGCATGCGTTGGAGGGCCTTCTCGGCGATGACGGTCGCAAGTTGGTCGAGCGAGTCGGACATGGTGCCCGTTTTATCGCGAAATGCCCGATGTCACTACTGGAAGTGCCAGAGCACGAGGTTGCCACTGTAGGTGCGGTACACGAGCGCGTACCCGCCCAGCGGATCGGCCGCCAGCGCGACCTCCTCGCCGAAGCTGGGGATGCGGATCGCGTAGAGGCTGTCGCCCGTGCGCCCGGTGAGGTTGGTGATGAGCTGCATGTACGTGCTGGAGCTCGTGATCTCGGACTCCGAGACCATCACCGGCTGCTCCTGCGCGTCGGCGACCAGGGCGGTCTCGAAGCTGCCCGTGAACGCGCGCGGCGCGCCGCCGGTGCCGGGCGCGTAGAGGCGGTTGTTGCCGCTGCTGTCCGACTCGAGCACGAACGTGCCCCCGGAGGGCGACACGGCCACCCGTGTGCGTACCGGCGTGGACGAGGTGGCGATCACGCTCTGCGTCCAGACGTCCCCGCTCTTGGTGGCGACGAGCACGCCAGTGCTGGTGGACGCCGTGAGGATGAGCGAGCCATGACTGATGGCGAGCCCTGCGCCGCCTGAGGCCCGCGCCACGAACTCGGTCACCGGCGCCTGGCCCTGCTGCGCCGTCGTGTGCACCAGCATCGTCCCCGTCGAGGTGGTCGCGGCGTAGGCCACGTGCACCTGGTCGCCGATCGCCCCCACGCTGGAGGTGAGCGCGTAGGTCAGGTCCAGCGTCTGGCTCACCTCGGAGATGACGAACGCGCTGCCGTTCCAGGCCGCGAGCCGCATCCGCGTGTTGGTGCTGACGTTGCTGGTGAACACGATCTGCGGGCGCTCCTGCGAATCGAGCGTGAGGCCGACCACCACGCCCGGCGTGGACGTCACCGCGATGGGCGCAGAGAAGCTCGTGCGATTCCACGTGCGGTACACGATCGGCGTCGAGGTGGTGCTCGAATAATCGGTGTACGCGAGGTGCATGAGGCCGCCCGCGCCGAAGGCGATCTTGGGGTAGACCGCGTTGCCGCTGGTGATGGGCGTGCTGGAGGAGGCCTCGTAGCAGCGCCCGTTGCCGGCCCAGCCGCCCTGGCTCGTGCCGCAGGCGATGGCGTAGCAGGTGTTGTCCTCGCGGCACTGGCCCGCGACCGTCCCGCTCGGGCAGGCCGCGCAGAGCTCGCCGCAGCGCAGATAGCCCGGGTCGCAGGTCATCGTGCACGCGCTGCTCTCGCACGACGGGCTCGCGTGGTCGATGGCCGGGCAGGCGAGGCAGTTGACGGTGCCGCAGTGGGCGACGTCCGCGTTCGACACGCAGGCGTTGCCGCAGACGTGCGCGCCGCTGCTGCAGTTGATGTCGTTGCACTTGCCGCCCGCACAGCCGCTCGCGCAGGTCGAGGTGGTCGTGGGGTACACGCACGAGGCCGCGCCGTTGGCCTCGACGCACGCGCCCGGGCTCTCGGACCAGGTGAGCGCGTTGCCGTTGCACGTGCCCGTGGGCGGCGAGGTGCAGGGAGTGCGCGTGAACACGTACGAGCACTGGCCGGTGTTGGTGTCGCAGGTGCCGGTGGTGTTCGAGGTGGCGAGCGTGAAGCGGTTGATGCAGTGGCTCGAGTGCGAGGCGCACCCGACGACGCGGCAGTCGCCTCC
>JAFEBC010000256.1 GCA_018266095.1 Deltaproteobacteria bacterium | reverse complement strand
TGCTTCGACTTGGGCTCGAAGCGGTTGAAGCTCTTGCCCTCGTGCTTGGCCACGTCGGTCCAGTTCTCGAGCAGCACGCAGCCGTTCAGGATGCGGTCCACGTGGCTCTGCCCCACCGTCACGCCCGCCGGGTTCTTCACCACCCAGTTGCCGAGCCAGAAGTCGAACGCGTGGTGGTTCGGCGTCTCGCAGGGGTGCTCGGCGAGGCGCAGCTTGGCGATGAGCGGCTCCCAGCGCGCGTCCTTGTGCAGCGACACCAGATCGTCGTCGGCCACCATCTGATCGCTGGTCACGAACGAGGCCTGGATGACCTTGTTGAGCGACTCGAAGGCGGCGTCCGGCTGCGCGTTCCGGGCCTGCGCGCAGGCGAGGTTGTAGAAGCCGCCGGGCACGCGGAACCCGAGCTTGAACGCGCGCTCATAGTGGCCCTGAGCCTCCTTGTACTTGCCCAGGTTGTGCTCGGCGAAGGCGAGGCGGTACGTCACGTCGCCCACCTTGTCGTCTGCGGCGAGCTTCTCGTAAGCGACGGCGGCCTCGCGCCACTTCTTGTTCGCGTAGGCCTCGTCGCCGGCCTTGCGCGCGTCGTCGGCGAGGGCGGAGAGCGAGAGGGTCAACGTCAGCGCTGCGGCGAGCCACGGGGATGCACTGCGGATCATGATCGAAGCCTCCAGGCGCGAATCGGCGCGCCAGATCGTGCGGCATGGATTCCTGTGTGGAGAGCAACACCTGTGCCAGCGACACCTTCGGCCGCCGCCGCGCCAGAACCAGCTACGAAGCGGGCAGATGTGGACTCTGCCGCTCCGCGGGATCCGCGTGCAGCACCAGCTTGGTCTCCGGACCCACCGCGCCGCGCAGGCCCGCCTGCAGCTCGTCGAAGACCTCGTGCACCTCCTTCGCCGGCGTGTCGCCCGGGACCACGATGTGCACGTCGACGATGGGCGTCCGGCCCGCGCGCGTGCGCAGATCGTGAAACGAGAGGATGCGCTTGCAATTTCGCAGGACGCCGCGGACGCGCTCGGTGGCGTCGGGAGGGAGGCTGTGGTCCATCACGAGATCGACGCCGTCGCGCAGCACGTGCAGGCCCGAGTAGATCATGTAGAGCGCCAGCCCCACCGAGATGGCGAGGTCGAGCCAGGAGAGGCCGGTGAGGTGCACCAGCACCAGCGCGAGGAGCACGCCCAGGTTCGTCACCACGTCGGTCGCGTAGTGGGCCGCGTCGGCCTTGATGACCAGGCTGCCTGTCTTCTGCGCCGTGCGCCGCAGGACGAGCACGGTGACCGCGGTCAGCGCCGTCAGCGGGATCATCACCGCGATGCCGATCATCGACTGCGACATGCGCTCGCCGCGAAATGCGCGGTGGATCGACTCGTAGATGAGGTAGCCGCCGGACGAACAGATGAAGCCGCCCTCGAACACGGCCCCCAGGCCCTCGGCCTTGGCGTGCCCGTAGTTGTGCTCGGCGTCGGGCCCCTGCGCAGCGACCTTCAGCACGAACAGGTTCATCAGCGACACCACGAAGTCGCCGAACGAGTCCACCGCCGACGAGAGGAGCGTCATGCTCCCGGTGATCCCGCCGGCCGCGAACTTCACGATGGCGCCGACGATGGACGTGGCCAGCGCGAGTCGGATGGCGCGGAGTTCGGGGCTCAAGTCGGCTCCTGGCGGGGTCGCACGGCTGGACTTTAGCCCCCTGCGTGCGCGGCGCAATGCGACCCCCGGGAACACACGCGCGGAGTGTCGCGTTCCTGCGACGACACGTCCCATGTTCGCAACCTCGGTTCTGTCCGAGCATCTGTCGTTTCAGAGCATCCGCGATCCAGGAGATCCCACCATGACCACGTACACCCTGCCTGCACTCCCCTACTCCGCCGACGCGCTCGAGCCCGTGATGGACGCGCGCACGGTCACGCTGCACCACGACTTCCACCACAAGGCCTACGTCGACGGCGCCAACGCGGCCCAGAAGGAGCTCGCCGCCGCGCGCGAGTCCGGCGACTTCAAGCTCATCGAGCACTGGACCAAGAAGCTGGCCTTCCACGCGAGCGGCCACGCGCTGCACACGCTGTTCTGGGAGAACCTCGCGCCCGTCGGCAAGGGCGGCGCGCCGTCTGCGCAGCTCACGGAGGCCGTGAACGCGTCGTTCGGCAGCGTGGACAAGCTCAAGGCGCAGTTCTCGGCGGTGGCCAAGGCCGTCGAGGGCAACGGCTGGGCGCTCCTCTTCTACAGCCGCGCGGACAAGAGCCTCTTCATCGCGGGCGTGGAGAACCACCAGAAGGCGGCGCACTGGAACGCGGTGCCGCTGCTCGCGCTCGACGTGTGGGAGCACGCGTACTACCTCAAGTACCAGAACAAGCGCGCCGACTTCGTCACCGAGTTCTGGAACATCGTGAACTGGGACGACGTGAGCGCGAAGTTCGCGGCGGCCTCGAAGTAGCGGCACACTGGCGGCATGTCCCGCCTTACGCGCGCGCAGGTGGCGGTCGTCGTCCCCGTGTACCGGGACTGGGCCTCCGCGCGCGTGTGTGTCGAGGCCCTGCGCGCGCAGACGCTCTCGCGGGAGCGCGTGCGGGTCATCCTGGCCGACAACGATCCGCGCGGGCCTGCCGAGCGGATCCCAGCGAAGCAGCCGTGGCTCTCCGTCGTCGGCGAGGAGCGTCCGGGCTCGTACGCCGCGCGCAACCGGGCCCTGCAGGATCTCGCGGACGCCGACGTCATCGCCTTCACCGACGCAGACTGCACGCCCGCCCCAGACTGGCTCGAGCAGGGCCTGCGCGCCTTGGACACGCTGCCCGCGCCGGGCCGCGCCGGGGGCCGCGTCGAGTTCGTCCCCCAGGGCCCCGCCTTCACCTTCGTCGAGGCCTTCGACGCCGCCATCCACATGGACCAAGAGCGCTACATCGCCGAGTTCGGCTTCGCGGCCACGGCCAACCTCTTCGCCGACCGCGCCGTCCTCGACCGCGTCGGCCCCTTCAACGCCTCGCTCAAGAGCAGCGGCGACGCCGAGTGGGGCCAGCGCGCCACCGCCTTGGGCATCCCGCAGGTCTACGCGCCCGACGCCGTCGTCCGCCACCCCGCGCGCGCGAGCTTCGGCTCCCTCGTGCGCAAGTCGCGCCGCCTCGCCGGCGGGTTCGCCGCGCGCGCACAACCTCAGGGCGGCCTCTTGCGGACGTTCCTGCGCGACACCCGCGACGAGCTCGAGCGCATCTCCTACCAGCGCCGCGTGCTCGCCGCGCGCTCGCGCACCCCGCTCTCACACCTGGCCCTCTCGTGCGTCCTGGCCGGTGTGCGCGTGATCGAGCGGACCCGCGTGCGCCTGGGCGCGCCGACGCAGCGGAGCTGATCAGGCGAGGTGCGTGAGGATCCCTAGAACGGCACCTTCGCGTCCTTCGCGATGTGCGCGCTGAAGTCCTCGAGCGTCATCGCCGGAAGCTCCGCCGCCTTGCCCTCACCACGCGCGCGCGGCGCGACGCCCTTCTTCTCCACCTCGGCGTCGCCGATGACGAGCGTGTACGGGATCTTCTCCAGCTGCGCCGAGCGGATCTTCGCGCCCAGCTTGTCGCTCGACGCGTCGAGGTCCACGCGCAGCCCCAGGCCCTGCAGCGCCTCCAGCACCGTGCGCGCCCACGCCTCGTGACGGTCGGCCACGGTGATGATGCGCGCCTGCACCGGCGCGAGCCACGTCGGGAACGCGCCCGCGAAGTGCTCAATGAGGATGGCGATGAAGCGCTCGAACGACCCGTAGATGGCGCGGTGGATCACGACCGGCCGGTGCTGCGCGTTGTCGTCGCCGATGTACGAGAGGTCGAACCGCTCCGGCGCGGCGTAGTCGAGCTGGATGGTGCCCAGCTGCCACTTGCGCCCGATCGAGTCGCTCACGTCGAAGTCGATCTTCGGCCCATAGAACGCGCCGTCACCCGGCTTCAGCTCGTACTGCAGGCCCGTCGCCTCGAGCGCCGCCCGCAGCGCGCCCTCCGCGCGATCCCACATCGCGTCGTCGCCCAGCCGCTTCTCCGGCCGCGTCGCGAACTTCGCCGTGAACGTCAGCCCGAACGCCGTGTACACCTTCTGGATCATCGCGGTGAGCGCCTTCACCTCATCCGTGATCTGCGACTCCATCAGGTAGATGTGCGCGTCGTCCTGCTGGAACTGCCGCACGCGCGTCAGCCCCGAGAGCACGCCCGTGGCCTCGTTGCGGTGCAGCGGATCCTGCGTGTGATACCGGATGGGCAGCTCGCGGTAGCTGTGCCGCTTCATCTGGTACATCAGGTGGTGCGACGGACAGTTCATCGGCTTCAAGCTGAACGACGCCCGCTCGTCGATCTCCTGCGCGGCCGACTTCGGCGGCGCCCCTTCGGCCTGCTGCACGCTGGCCTCCGGATCGAGCACGAGGAACATGTTCTCGCGGTACTTCCCCCAGTGCCCCGAGATCTCCCACAGGCCCTTGTTGAACATCAGCGGCGTCTTCACCTCGACGTACCCGTTGCGCTTGGTCAGGTTGCGCATCGCGCCCTGCAGCGTCGTGTACAGCTCGGTGCCCTTGGCGAACCAGAACGTCGCGCCCGGCGCAAAGGGATGGAACGCGAACAGGTCGAGCTCCTTGCCCAGCTTGCGGTGGTCGCGCTTCTTCGCCTCCTCCTGCTGACGCACCCACGCGTCGAGGTCCTTCTTGTCGAAGAACGCCGTGCCGTAGATGCGCTGCAGCGCCGCCTTGGTGTGGTCACCGCGCCAGTACGCCGCGCTCGTCGAGAGCAGCTTGATGACGCCCACGCGCCCCGTCGACGGCCCGTGCGGCCCGAGGCAGAAGTCGACCCAGTCGCCGTGCGAATAGAGCGTCAGCGTCTTCGCGCCCTTGGCGAAGATGTCCTCGACGATCTCGACCTTGAACGTCTCGCCCATGCCCTTGAAGAGCGCGAGCGCCTCCTCCTTCGAGACCTCCTTGCGCACGAAGGGATGGTCCTTCTTGACCTCCTCGTTCGCGGCCGCCTCGATCTTCACCAAGTCGTCCGGCGTGAACGGCGTCGCCTTGTGGAAGTCGTAGTAGAAGCCGTCCTCGATCGTCGGCCCGATGGTCACCTGTGTGCCCGGATAGAGCCGCTGCACCACGCTCGCCACGATGTGCGCCGCGTCGTGCCGCACGAGGTCGAGCGACTCCGCCTGCTTGCTGGTGAAGATCTGCAGCTTCCCGTCCCGCTCGAGCTTGCGCGCGAGGTCGATGTCCTGCCCGTCGAAGCGCGCGAACAGGGCGGCCTTGGCCAGGCCGGCACCGATGGACGTACGCACGAACTCGGAGACAGTCGTCCCGGCCGCAGTCGCCTTCTGCGACCCGTCGGGCAGCGTGATGGTGATCTGGGCGCCGGCAGAAGACACGGCAGGACTCACGACAGCGGATTCACTCATGGCACTTCACCTCATGGAAGGCGCCCAAACGAGCGGGCGGGTTGGCCGCGCACTGTAAGGGAAGCGGGAGGTGGGGGCAATGAAGGACGAGACATCTCAGACGATTTGGGAGGTGTCAGACGCTTTTGCGGGACAGGTCTCAGACGATCTTCGGGGACAGGTGTCAGACGCTTTTGCGGGACAGGTCTCAGACGATTCTTGAGAGGTCTCAGACGCTTTTTTGGGGCGCTGCGGCCTGCGGCCTCCGCTTGTGCGGGGGGCTACGCCGCCCCCCGCAACGCCCCCGGCCCTGGTCGTCAGGGGATCCACGCCAGCTGAGCTGATCGGGAGTTGTGCCACCCCAGGCTGAAGCCTGGGGCTGGTGGGAAAAAAGCCCCTGCGGGGCTTCGTTTTGCCGGCGAACCGGACCTGGCCGAAACGGCGCGTCTTGCGATGACGCCACGCATCCGCATTGGCGCCCATCGGCCCGAGCCTCGCGCAGCGAGGCTTTTGTTCCACCAGCCCCAGCCTTCAGGCTGGGGTGGGAGGCACGAGGTCATCAGTCATTTTGAGAGGATTCGCCTGCGCGACGAGGGCGGGGGGCGTTGCGGGGGCGCCCAGCCCCCGCACAAGCGGAGGCCGCAGGCCGGAGCGCCCCAAACAACCAGAGCTCCATTCCTGCGGCCTCTCATTTCGAGAGCTATCTATCAATTCGACACACTCTCGCTACGCGAGGTCAAACACCAGCACCTCACCCCGCTCGACGCCCTCGATGCGCAAGAGCGTCTCCTGCGTCACCGCCGCGGCATCCCCCGCGCGCAGCGTCTCGCCCTCGAGCTTCACGGCTCCCGAGGCCACGTGGACCCACGCGTGCCGGCCCTTCGCCAGGCCGTGCTCGACCTTCTGGCCGGGCTCGAGGAGCGCCACCGAGATCGTCGCGTCCTGATGCACGGTCACGCTGCCGTCGCGGCCGTCCGGGGAGGCCACGAGGCGCAGCTTGCCGAGCTTGTCCTCGGGCGCGAACCGCTTCTCCTCGTACCCGGGCGCGAGGCCCTGCTTGCCGGGGATGATCCAGATCTGGAGGAAGTGGACCTCCTCCTTCTCGGAGCCGTTGAACTCGCTGTGGCGCACGCCCGTGCCCGCGGTCATCCGCTGCACGTCGCCCGGCTGCAACACCGAGCCGTTGCCCATCGAGTCCTTGTGCGCGAGCGCGCCCTCGAGGACGTAGGTGACGATCTCCATGTCTCGGTGCGCGTGCGTCCCGAAGCCCTGGCCGGGCGCGACGCGGTCCTCATTGATGACGCGCAGCGCGCGGAAGCCCTCGAAGCGCGGGTCGTAGTAGTCGGCGAACGAGAAGGTGTGGAAGCTGTCGAGCCAGCCGTGGTTGGCGTGGCCGCGTTCATTGGCGCGTCGCAGGGCGATCATGGTGTTGCTCCTTCGAGAACTCCTGGCCCGAACCCGCGGTCGCCGAGGGAGCTTGGGCCAGCCCTGCGCCCTCGACGGTGAAGCCCAGACAACCTGCGCATCCACCGCGAACAAGCAAGTGCAGCGCGCGTGCCAGACCGCCTTCCACTCGGGCGGCAGTCCGGCCTCACCCACGCCATTCAATCAATTTGATAGTCAATCTCTCGAAAAGAGACCAAGCTGCGGATCCGGCGGCGGAGGCGGCGGCTCGGGTTCGACCGGCGGCTCCTGTTTGATCTTCTTCTTGGATTTGGCTTCCGGCTTCTCGACCTTGGCTGGCTTGCCCTTCTTCTTCGGGGGCGCCTTGCGCGGGCGGCCCTCGGTCACGCCGTATTCTCTCAATTTGCGATACAGGGTCGCCTCGCCGATCCCGAGGCGCTCGGCGGCCTCGGCGCGGTGGCCGCCGGTGAGGCTCAAGGTGGCCTCGATGTGCGCGCGCTCGAGGTCCTGCAGCGAGCCCTCGCCGATGCGGGCGGCGGGGCCGTCGAGGGCGCCGAGGGAGCGCGGCTCCAGGGGGAGATCCGCGGGCTCGAGGCGAGAGCTCGTGGACAGGGCGACGGCCCGCTCGATGGCGTTGGCCAATTCGCGCACGTTGCCGGGCCAGAGGTGCGCGGAGAGCGTGCGCACGGCGGCGGTCGAGAGCGTCATGGCCATGCGCTTCTGGCGGGCCACGGCGGCGGCCAGGAAGTGCCTGGCCAGCGGGAGGACGTCCTCGGGGCGCTCGCGCAGCGCAGGGACGACGAGCTCGATGACGCGCAGGCGATAGAACAGGTCGCTGCGGAACGTGCCCAGGGCCATCGCCTTGGCGAGGTCGGTGTGCGTCGCGGCGACCACGCGCACGTCGATGGGGCGCGGCTCGTTCTCGCCCACGCGGCGCACCTCGCCCTCTTGCAGCACGCGCAGGAGCTTGGCCTGCATGGCCACGGGCAATTCGCCGATCTCGTCGAGGAAGAGCGTGCCTCCGCGGGCGGCCTCGAACAGGCCCGGCCGGTCCGCGAGCGCGCCCGTGAACGCGCCGCGCTTGTGGCCGAAGAGCTCGCTCTCGAGCAGGCCCTCGGGCACCGCCGCGCAGTTGACCGAGAGCATGGGCGCGCCGGCGCGTGGCGAGCGGTCGTGGATGAGCCGCGCCAGGGCCTCCTTGCCGGTGCCGCTCTCGCCCAGGATGAGCACCGTCGCGTCGACGGACGCCGCCCGCGTGGCCTTGTCGACGACCGCCTTGAGCGCCGCGCTGCGGCCGATGATGCCCTTGGCGAGCTCGTCCTCGACGAGCGCCGCCTCGGTCGCGCGCTTGGGCGCCTTCTTGCCCTTGGCGAGGCCCTCCGCGAGGCAGTCGCTCTCGAAGTACTTGAGCGCGGGCTTGTGCCGCTCGGGGATGCCGTTGAGCTCGAAGCCGACCATGGTGCACAGCGCCATGCCCATCCCGCGGCAGCCGTCCTCGAAGCAGCGGATCTCGCGCCCGAACGCGTTCGAGAGGTATCCGCTGGCGAAGCCCGTGAGCGTCCAGCAGGCCACGTCGGTCGCGCGGCCGTGGTGGTGGATGTGCTGCTCGGCCTCGAAGGAGTCGCGCCAGATGGCGTCTGCGAAGCGCACCTCGCCGTGCCGCCGCGAGGGATGCACGGGCTCGAAGCTGACCATCCCCAAGAGCTGGTGCAGGCGCCCGCCCGCCTGCTGCCACTCGAGCTGGTCGCGCCACGGCAGCGCCGGCTCGGCGAGCGTCGCGGTGCGGTGTCCGAGCGCGAAGCCGAACTGGGTGAAGTGCGCCCGCGCGCCATCGAGCCCGAGGGTGGCGATGAGGTGCTTGCGCAGGAGGCCGAGCGCATAGGCGTCGACGATGAGCGCCCTGCCGCCCGCGAACTGCAGCGGCCCGCCCGTGGGCTCGTGCTGGAAGAGCTGGTTGAGCCGCAGGTTGCCGGCGAGGGCTTCGGTACGCGCGCTGGACATGTCGAAACGATAGCCGACCGTCGTTTTGAGAGAAAGACTCTCTTGTGGCTCTCGTTTTGAGAGCAGACGGTGAGGCCGGCCTCCCGCGCCCTCCAGCGAGAAACCTCGGGCCGTACTTCTCCGAGGGGGTCCGCGATCTTGCGGTCGTCGGTGTCGCAAGCAGACACGGCTGCTTGTCTCAGCTTGAGCAGCCCTCTGGAGCGGGCGCGGCAGACCGTCGCAAACCACTGGATTGACTTCCGTTTCTTGGGCGGCCCCGTGGCGAGCGTCTTGCTTTGGGGTGGGATGAGCTGCCGAAGGCGTGCACCTCGCCGCCTTCCACGCAAGGAGTCTCGAGCATGTCCAATCGTCTCCAGCGAAACCTTCCACTCGGCGCGGTCTGCCTCGCGGCGACCCTCGCGGCCTGCAGCGGTCAGGTCGACAAGTTCGGCCGGCCCTTCACCGCTGCGGCGTCGAACGCGGATGTCAACGATGTCTACGTGACCCTGTCGGTCGGCTTCGGGCCCGGCTACACCGCCTTCACCAGCGATCCCTACGGCGGCATCGAGGGGCGCGACTGCAACCTGGGGCCGATCGCCAACACGGGCATGATGTACACGCCCAACGACCCGGGCCTGAACTACGACGAGGTGCACTGCCTGGCGCGCCTGATTCTCATGGTCGCGGGGCACCCGGAGATGAACCAGGACCTGCTCTACGACTGGCTGCAGAACTACCAGCCGGCCGGGAACGTCACGCTGCTCAACGACACGCACACCTCGTCGTCGCGCACCACGGACTTCACGGTGGCGCACCTGGGCCTGACCATCCACCTGGAGCAGACGGTCGTGGGACCGTCGAAGTTCGTGCAGGTCTACACGATCACCAGCGCCACGGATCAGACGCTGCGCCTCATCGACTCTGACGACACCGACCTGCCGTACCACGGCAACCCGGGCACGGATTACGTCTCGGCCGGGCCGTTCCCGGAGGCGTCACTGCAGACGGGCGACTACGATCACGACGTGTTCGTGAAGATGACCGGCGCGGACAACGGGACGTACGAGGGCTACCACACCGAGCCCGGCTACTCGGACCCCTACTTCGTCAGCACCACGCGCGCTGGCTTCGATCTCTCGGACCTGAACAACGGGCCGGGCTTCGGCGACGCGCACGGTCAGCTCCAGTTCTCGGCGCCGCTGCAGGCGGGCGTGCCCTTCGTGCACACGGTGACGTGGGAGCTGCCGGGGCCGATCGCCAACTGCGATTCGCTCATCGGCGCGCCGGCGCTGGACGAGCACGGCCTGCTGATGTTCGAGGACCTCTGGCCGGGCAACGGCGACCTCGACTTCAACGACGAGGTCTTCGGCTACAACGAGACCTTCGACGTGGACGCGAACGGCAAGGTGGCGGCGATGACGGCCGACCTCTCCGTGCTGGCGACGGGCGCGACCATCCACAACGGCGCGTACCTGCACCTGCCGCTGCCGGCGAACGCGGCCTCGGCCATCTACCTGACCGACTCGAACGGCATCGCCGCCGCGGTCTCGCCGATGGCCGGTGAGCACGAGCTGGTGCTGGAGTTCACGGGCGACACGCACGCGCTCTTCGACGCCACGCGCGACTACCAGAACACCAACCCGACCGACATGGTCTCGCACGCCAAGCGGCTGCAGCTCCGGCTCGAGTTCGCCACGCCGGTGGACCTGGACGTGGGCGCGGCGCCGTTCGACCTCTTCATCGCGCAGTCGGGGAACTTCGGGCACCAGATCCACCTGATGAGCTACGCGGGCACGGACCAGATGGACACCGGCCTGTTCGGGACCGGCAACGACGCCTCGGGCTCGGGCGCGCACTTCGTCAACGCGCAGGGGCTGCCGTTCGCCCTCGCGCTGCCGGCGCCCATCGGCTGGCCGACGGAGCGCACCTCGATCGACGCCGCCTATCCGCAGATCGTGGACTGGGCGCAGTCGGCGGGCGCGCTGAACCCGAACTGGTACGAGAGCCCGACCGCGGGGTCGACCTTCTCTGCGGGCGCGGACGGCCCGGCGCCGGCTCCGGCGTTCGTGGACCCGACGCTGACGGCGATCTGCCACTAAGCGGCGCGTCAGCCAGTCGCAGCACGTGAATCGCGGCGCCTGCACGGGCCGCGATTTTCGTTTCTTGGGGTCGTGGCCGGTCACCGCGCCGGCGTTTGCTGCTAGAGGTGGGTGGTCATGCCTGTCCCGCCGCCGGTCCTGTTCGTCCACGGAATCTGGGACACAGGGCGCATCTTCGACGCCATGGTGGAGCGCCTGCGGGCGCGCGGGTTCGTGCACCTGCACGCGCTGGACCTCTCGCCGCCGGACGCGTCGGTGCCGCTCGCGGAGTATGGCCGGCAGGTGGATGTGGCCGCGCGCGACCTGCTCGCGAAGTCGGGGGCCGCGCGGCTCGACATCGTCGGCTTCAGCATGGGGACGCTGGCGGCGCGCTGGTGGCTGGTCAAGCGCGGCGGGCGCGAGCTCGCGCGGCGCTTCGTGTCCATCGCGGGGCCGCAGCACGGGACCTGGACGGCGTTCTTCAACTGGCTCCCGGGCGCCGTGGACATGCGGCCCGGGAGCGAGTTCCTGCGCGAGCTGGCGTCGGACCCGGCGGGCTTCGGCGGCGTCGAGGTCATCTCGATGTGGACGCCGATGGACCTGATGATCATCCCGGCGTCGAGCGGCGTGCTGCCGGGGTCTGAGGAGCAGAAGTTCCGCGTGCCGCTGCACGGGCTGATGCCGTCGGACGCGAGGGTGATCGACGCGGTGGCGGAGGCGCTGCTCCGAGCGGACTAGAGCTGCGACCGCAGCACCAGACAAGCAGCGACTGCGAGCGCAGGCGCGAGGACGTGACGCCTCGGCAGATCTGCCCCACAATCGAGTCGATGTGGGGGGGACTGTACTTTGCTTGCATGACCATCCCGGCGGCGGCCGGGGCTTCGTGGCTCGGCGACTCGCTGACGCCGGGGGCCCGCGGCGTGGAGCGTTGGCTTGGCCGGATGGTGTCGTTCGCTGCGCTGGCAACGGCGTCCATTGTGGCGCTGGGCGCGTTGGGGCACCTGCGGACGGGCGCCGTCGCGGCGCTCGCGTGCGGGCTGGCGGGCCTGCTGTGGTGCCTGCGGCGAAGCCTCGAGTCGCGTCGGCTGCCTGGGCCGGACAGTCAAGCGGAGCGGCCCTGGATCGAGCGGCCCGACGATCCCGGCAAAGGAGCTCCGGTTTGGATGAGGCGCGCCGCCGCGATCGCGCTCGCCGCTGCGCTCGGTCCGCTCCTCGCGCGCACCGTTCCGCGCGGCACGACGTTCTTCTGGGACGACCTCTCCTACCACGCGACGGCCATCGCTCACTGGGTCTCCGAGGCGGGCTTCAGCGACAAGCCGTTCGCGATGCAGCTCTACTTTCCGATGAACGCCGAGGCGTTCGCCACCTGGGTGATCCTGCCGTTCAGGGGTGACACCTGGGCCAGCCTCACAGGCCTCTTCTGGGTGGTCATCCTCGGCCTCGCCGTGGCCTGCCTTGCGCGGCTGCAGGGCACGGAGGGGCCCCAGACGACGCTCGTGGTCGCGCTGGCGCTCGTGACGCCGGAGGTCGTGGACGCTGCCCGCACGGTGTGCGCGCACGATCTCTGTGGACCTTCGATGGTGCTCGCGGGGATCGCGCTGCTCGGCCCTCTGCCTGCGCGTCCGAGACGCGGGGCGATCCTGCTCGCGGGCCTCGCGGTTGGATTCGCTGTCGGGGCCAGGGTGTCGATGTGGCCCGCGGCCGGAGCGGTCGCGCTCTCCCTCGCCGCGACGGCCGGCACGCGGCGCCAGCGCCTCGGCGACCTGGCGCTCTTCACCGCTGGGCTGCTCTCCCTTGGCGGCTTCTGGTACGCGCGCAATGCCCTGTGGACCGGGAACCCGCTCTTCCCCGCCGCGACAGGTCCCTTCGCCGGACCGTTCGGGCCAGTCGAACAGGCGCGCACGAAGCTCATCACCTGGCTCGCGAGCCATCCCACCGACGGCGCACAGTGGTGGCTGGTGGCGCGCGAGCACTTGAGCTGGCCCGCGACCCTGGCGCTGGTCGCGGTGGCGCTCGTGGTGACGTCGCTGCGCTCGCGGCTGCGTGGCGGCTCGAGCGCGGAGAATCGCCAAGGGCTCGACACCGAGGCGCTGCTGCTGCTGGTCTGCATCGTGGCCTGCCTCGCCTATCCGTTCACACCGTTCAGCGGCACCAACAACAATGCCACCGCGCCGCTGCGCATCGAGCGCCGCTTCGTGCTGCTCCCCTTCCTGGCCGCGCTGTCGCTCTCGCCGCGGGCACGCGGGTTGGCGCGTGCGCGGCCTGAGGTCACCTTCGGTGCGGTCGCGGTCCTCCTCCTGAGCGCCGCGGCCGTGTACCCGTCGCATCTGGTGGCGTCGATCGGCTGCGCCGGCGTCACCGCGCTCGTCTGGGGCCGCCTCCGCTGGCCGAGGCGGCCTCCACGTGCAGTCCTGACGGGCCTGGGCTCGGCCCTCGCCCTCCTGGCGATGGGTGCGCTGACGCCGCTCGAGCAGCGGCTCACGAACAGGTCCCTCGCGCGCAGCGTGGGAGACGTCTGGGAGGCCTTCGAGCACTTGCGGCCCGGCGCGCGCATCACCTGGTTTGGAGGCACGACTGCGGCGCAGTACTACCCGCTCTTCGGTCGCCGCTACCAATTGGTTCCC